>JBDTUL010000631.1:0-3805 GCA_040007735.1 Gammaproteobacteria bacterium
CGTAGCAATCTTTCCACTCATCAGGGAAGCCCTCGCGAACATACAAGGGCTCTTGTTCCGGCGCCGCCGCCTCCAGGAGGCCCTCAAACGCCGGCCGGCTGAGAACTTGCTAGGCTCATCGCATGAGCCCTCAAATCATCTCCCTCTCCAACTCCGTGTCGTCCGAAAGCTCCACCCCGGCAGCCGACCGCCTGATCGCAGGCTCGCCAAAACAAACTATCCGCAACCACTTCACCGACTCCACTGATCAATTCTTCGCCGGAGAGTGGTCCAGCACGCCCGGCACGTGGCGCGTACGCTACACAGAGAACGAACTCTGCGTGATGACCCGGGGCCGATGCATCATCACGAGCGACGATGGAGCGCCCGCGATGTTCGCCACCGGCGACGCGTTCGTGATACCTGCCGGCTTTTCCGGCACTTGGGAAGTCCTCGAGGACTGCACCAAAATCTACGCGATCTTCGAATCAAGCACCTGAAAAGTGCGCTCTTGGGCGCGATCCGGTCTACAATCCGTGCGGTTGTGATGCAATTCAAAGATATACGTGCGCGGGGCAACATTGGCACAGCAGTTGCTTTGAACCCGCCCGACCTACATCGCTGAATAACCCGGAGGGTCCATGAATTTACTTAGAGGCGGAGCTTTACTCGTCGGTCTGCTAGGTGTTGCGACGGCAACACAAGCGGGAGTCACGTCCACCTGGACGGTCACCAACGACTACGACTTCCGTGGCAACACGCAGTCCGCAAAGAACCCCGCTCTGCAAGCCAGCCTGGATTACGCACATGAAAGCGGCTGGTACGTCGGCGCGTGGGCCAGCAACATCGACTTCGGCGTCACCGAAGTCCCCGGCGGCTTGAAAGACCCGGGCCTCGAGCTCGACGTGTATACGGGCTTCACCAAGTCGCTCGACAACGGCATCACCTACGACGTCGGAATCGTCGGCTACACCTATCCGGACGAGTCGGACTTCAACTATTTCGAAGTCTACGGCAGCATCGCCAAGGGCTGGTTCAAGGGCAAGGTGTGGTACTCGCCGAAGTTCGGCGGCAACGCCGCTGAAGACCTCGCGCTGGCCGGGCCCGAGGCGACCAAAGATGTCGGCGCCTACTACGTCGAAGCGAACGGTACGTTCCCGCTGCCGAACAACTTCTCGATCACGGCGCACGTCGGTTACAGCGGCGGCGACTACTGGGACAACGCCTTCGGCGACAGTCAGGTCGACTACGCGGCTGGCATTGGCTACACCGCTGGCAAGTTCAGCCTCGGCCTCAAGTACGTGGACACCGACAGCGACGTGAAAGTGACGTCGGACGCCTTCAACAACGAAGGCCGCGTCATCTTCACCGTTGCCACGACCTTCCCCTGGGGCGAGTAAGACCACGAAGACAGCCCACACTTCACTCGTGTAATGCTCGGGCCCGCCGTGGAAACGGCGGGCCCTTTGCATTTCAGGGCCCCCCGAAATGAGACAGAGGTTGGGTTATTGAAGGAATTTTCCTGACATAACGCCCTGTCTCAGTGAGGCGACTCTCACTTCCACATATTCGCTCTACGTCTCGCGGCCACACCATGGATAAAGTGCGCGCGCTTCGCTTTTCTGTCGGGTGGGAGGTGTCTCATGGAAACTGTAACTGTTGCTGCCTCACGCGGTGGCTTCGCCCTCTCGGGGGCGGTGCTGACGATCGTGAGTGTTATCGTGTTTGCGGCGATCGCGGTCGCGGTGGTGACCAGTCTCAAACACTTGCGGAACCGTCACCCGCATCGCGGCGTGTAAGTTCGCAAGATCGGTCGACGATTGAATGCAAACGGGCGGTGCGCTTTCACGCACCGCCCGTTTTGCTTTTCGGAGGCCTGTTTCAGGCCTGTCAGAGCGTTTTGAGAACCTCTGAGAGCGTGCCGAAGATCTGATCTATGTGGTTGCGCTCGACGATGAGCGGCGGTGACAGGGCGACGATGTCGCCGGTCTGCCGCACCAGCACGCCCTTTTCGAAGCACTTCACGAACACATCGAACGCGCGCGCACCGGGCTTGCCCGGAATGGGCTCGAACTCGAGCGCGCCGATCAAACCGTAATTACGAATGTCGATCAGATACGGGGCGCCGTTCAGCGAATGCGCCGCGTCTTCCCAGTAACGCGCAATCGACTTCGCGCGCGTCAGCAGCCCTTCCCTCTGATAGATACCCAACGTCGCGATGCCGGCGGCGCATGCCGCGGGATGCCCCGTATAGGTGTAGCCGTGAAAGAACTCGATGCCATCGGGCCCCTGCATGAATGCGGCGTAGATATCTTTTGAGACGATGACGCAGCCCATCGGTATGCAACCGTTGGTGAGGCCCTTGGCGGCTGTGATGATGTCCGGCGTCACGCCAAACTCTTGTGCCGCGAACGCCGAGCCCGTGCGCCCGAAGCCCGTGATGACTTCGTCGAAAATCAGCAGCAGGCCGTGCTTGTCGCAGATCTCGCGGATGCGCGTGAGATAACCCTTGGGCGGCACGAGCACGCCGGTGGACCCGGCGATGGGTTCGATGATGACGGCGGCGATGGTCGCCGGGTCGTGGAAGGTGACGAGCTTTTCGAGCTCATCCGCCAGCGCGATGCCGTGTTCGGGCTCGCCGCGGGAGAATGCATTGCGCTTGATATCGTGCGTGTGAGGCAGGTAGTCCACACCCGGGATCAGCGATGCCGACCAGGATTTGCGGTTCGGCACGATGCCGCCGATGGAGGTGCCGCCGAAATTGACGCCGTGATAGCCACGCTCGCGGCTGATGATCTTCGTGCGGGCCGCGTCGCCGCGAACGCGATGATAGGCCAGCGCGATCTTGAGGGCGGTGTCGACCGACTCGGAGCCGGAGTTCGTGAAGAACACGTGGTCCAGGCCCTCTGGGGCGATCTTCGCCAGGGCGCTTGCGAACTGGAACGCGGGCGCGTGGCCCATCTGGAAGGCCGGGGCGAAGTCCATGGTCTCGAGCTGGTGGGTGACCGCTTCGGTGATCTCGCGCCGGCCGTGCCCGGCATTGACGCACCAGAGACCCGCCACTGCGTCCAGCACCTCGCGGCCGTCCGGCGTCCAGTAGTGCATGCCCGAAGCTTTCCCCAGCATTCGAGGTTTGGCTTTGAACTGGCGGTTCGCCGTGAACGGCATCCAGTAAGCTTCGAGATCGGCGCGGGACAGGGACACAGCATCGGCCGTGACGGACATGGTTCGGCTCTCCGGAAGGACGGGGTCAAGGGGGAAACGGGGCCGAATGGTATGGAAGATTGACAATAGAGGCTATCGGCACGCATTTCGTGCCCATCTTGTTGAGGATTCTGGACATCCATGAGCATTGACGTAGGTGCGCGACTGCGCAGCATCCGCATCACCTTCGGCCTTTCGCAGCGAGCGCTGGCACGCCGCGCGGGGGTCACCAACGGTCTCATTTCCCTCATCGAGCAGAATCGGGTGAGCCCCTCGGTCAGCTCGCTCAAGAAGGTGCTGGACGGGGTGCCCATGTCGCTCGCCGAGTTCTTCACGCTCGACCTGGGCGGGGCTCCGCAGGCGTTCTTCAACGCCTGCGAGCTCAAGGAGCTGGGCAACGAGCAGGTGTCGCAACGCTTGGTGGCGGCGACCCGCCCCGGGCGGCAGCTCACCGTGCTTCACGAACGATATGCCCCTGGCGCGGAAACGAGCGATGAAATGCTCACGCATCGAGGTGAAGAGAGTGGTGTCGTGGTTAGTGGCCGCATCGAGCTCACGCTTGCCGGAGTCACGCGCGTGCTATCGGCCGGCGAGGCGTACTACTTCTCGAGCCACCTGCCGC
>JBDTUL010000632.1:0-3801 GCA_040007735.1 Gammaproteobacteria bacterium
CCCGCGGGGGCTGCATTTCGCTCACGAATGACTGTGGCCGTGAACTGTAAGAGTGGCTCGGCCTGGACGGTCTATGTTCCGGTTACCGTCGACACCCAGACTTCCGTTTTGGTGCTGCGGCGGGCCGTGGGACGTGGTTCACGTTTGACCGCGGACGACGTCGAGTCGCAGACCCGCGTCGTCGCCGGAACCAGCGACGGCTATTTGACAAGTGTGGCCGAGCTTTCCGGCCGCACCGTGAAGCGGCCGCTCGGCGCCGGCACGGAGCTGACGGTGGATGCGATGGCGGACATCCCCCTGATCAAGCGTGGCCAGCAGGTAACGCTGCTGGCGGCCGTTGGCGGCCTCGAAGTGCGGGCTGCGGGCCTGGCGATGAGCGATGCCCCGGCGGCGGGGCGGGTAAAGGTGCAGAACCTGAGCTCCAACCGCATCGTCGAGGGCGTAGTAGAAACCGCAGACGTGATCCGAATCACACCCTAAAGTTCGCAGGAACCAGGTCGATACAACGAACACAGGACTGAGGAGATTGGACGTGCCCAGCAAAATCAGCGGTTTCGACACTCGCACGGCGCCCGTAGGGGCTGGCCGGTCGGTCGAGCGTGCGCGGGGCGCCACAGGCGGCCCGAGCGACGGTACCCCTGGGCAAGCCGGTACGGACGTACATATCACCGGCACCGCTCGCCAGCTCGTCGACCTCGAGCAGATGGTCAAGGATATGCCCGCGGTGGACGAAGCCCGCGTAGCGGCCATCAGCACTGCTCTCGAACAGGGCACCTACAAGATTTCCGCCGATCACATCGCCTCCCAGCTGATGAACATCGAGCAGGCGCTCGCGCCGCTCACAGGAAAATAAAGATTGGACGCAGACAGCTGCCGCGAGAGTCTTGCGACTCTCCTTTCTCAGGAAGCATCTTCACTGGATGAGCTGGCCGTATTGCTCGACCGCGAGCACGGGCTGCTCGTCGCGAACGACGTGAACACGCTTGGGCAGGCCATGGAAGAACGCCAGGTCACCATTGGCCGCCTCCTCCGCATCGAAGACGAGCGCCGCGCGCTGTGTCGCATGCATGGCAAGGAAACGAACACCGGTGGGCTCGAGAAGCTGCTCGCCTGGTGTGACCCGTACGGCACGCTCAAGGGCCGCTGGGCCGACTGCGCCAAAGGCGCTACCCGTTGTCGCGACCTCAACGACAAGAATGGAGCCCTGGTGAATGCGCGCATGAAGCGTGTTCAGAATGTGTTGGGTGTGTTGACGGGGAAGACTGCGGAATCGCCCACTTACGGACCTAAGGGTGCGTATTCGATGCCGCGGGCTGGGAACGTGGTTACGACTGAGGCTTGATCGCAAGCTTTTGAATCAGCTTCTCAGCCCCAAAATCTCAGCCCAATACCTCGCGTAAAGCTGCAATCTCCTCAGCCGACTCCCGGGTGAGCTCCTCACAAACCTCACGAGTGAGCTCGAGCTTCGAAACAGCCTTGACCGATTGCAGGCGCGCCTCGAGAAACTCCGGCTGCCCGCAGTGAATGGCGATCATGTTGGCGGCGACCAGCACGTCCGTCAAGCTCGCGGGACCACGCGGCTCGCGCGCGTAGTCCTCAGAGTCGCGCACGGCGGCGACGATCTCCGGCGCAATGTTCCAGTTCTCGAGCAACGCTGTCGCGATGCTGAGGTGCCAGTCGCGCTCGATCAACTGGTAGCTCGAGGGATTGGCAAACAACGAAGGGTGTCGCACGGCCCGCGTCATGATGTAGAGCCGCCCCACACCGTGCAGAAGCCCCGCGAGCAGCGCCATATCAGGATTGACCTTGGAGCGCCGCTTCGCCACCACGTAGCTCAGGCTCGCAATCAGCACGTTCCGCTTCCACAACGCATCCAGCGGCTGTGCAATGGCCTGCAACTCCCTTGCGGCCTTCAATTGCCGGATTGCGAAGGAGATAGTGGCCGTTCGCACGGTGTTCAACCCAACTCGCGCCACCGCCGTTCGCAGGTCACTGATGTGCCTGCCGGACGGATTCAGCGCCACCGAGTTGGAGATGGTCAGAAGCTGCGCCGCCAGCACCGGCTCCGCGCCAATGACGCGCACCACCTTGTCGGTGCCCACGTTCTCATCCGCCAGCACCTGCTGGACGCGCGCGGCAATCTCAGGGAAGCCCGCCAGCTCTACCTTGCCGGCCGAGAGCTCGGTGGCCAGCGACTGCACGAAGACGAACGACTCGTCGGCTCCGATGCTGTGTGCAGAGATTTCGGCGACGGCTGCCATGGCGCTTGCGACCTGGTGCTCAGCGCCCGAGGGCCGCCTGAACCGCCGCGATCTCGTCGCCGGATTCCTTGATCAGCTTCTCGTAGCCGGCCGGATCAAGGTTCATGCGAGTGCAGGCGGCGACGCCCTGCATGTTCAGCTCGATGCTCTCCGGATGCTCGCGATACGAGGCGAGCAGGTAGCCCACCGTCAGCACGTCCGTAAGGTCCGTGTTGCCGCTGTGCGAGCGTCCGATGTCTTCGTAGTTACCGACCGCTTCAACGATCTCTTCGGCCATGTCCCAGTTCTCGAGCAGCGCCTTGGCGATGCTCGAATGCCAGTCGCGCACGATGTTGTGATAGACGGCTTCGTTGGCGAACAGCTTGGGATGCTTCGCCGTGCGCGTGAGAATGTAGAGCTGCCCGATGCCATGGAGCAGCCCCGCGAGCAACGCGGTGTCGGGGTTTACCTTGGCCAGGCGTCGGGCCACGGCATGACTCATCGCCGCCACGCCAGCGCTCCGGCGCCACAGCGCATCCAGCGGAGCCTCGAGCCCCTTGAGCGAATCGACTTTCTTGAGCTGCGACATGGCGAACGCGATGGCCGCGCTCCTCACCATGTTGAAGCCCATGCGCGCAATGGCGGTGCGCAGGTCGGTGACCGCCTTGCCGCTGAAATTGAGGGCCGCGGAGTTCGCGAGCTGCAGCAGCCGGGCGGCGAGGGCGGGCTCGGAGCCCACCACACGGACCACCTGCTCGGGACTCACACTATCGTCCGACAGCACCTGGCGCACGCGCATGGCGATGTCCGGAAAGCTTGGCAGCTC
Source organism: Gammaproteobacteria bacterium (assembly GCA_040007735.1). Taxonomy (GTDB): domain Bacteria; phylum Pseudomonadota; class Gammaproteobacteria; order Steroidobacterales; family Steroidobacteraceae; genus JADGHX01. The sequence continues at coordinate 3,067 of JBDTUL010000632.1, forward strand.
TACCTTGCCCGTGGACAGCTCGGCTGCCAGGGCCTGGACGAATGCAAAGGCTTCGGGGTCGCTGACGACGGCCGGTTCGGCCGATGGGGAACGTTGTGGCATCTCACACCTTAAAACACGGAATGCGGGCGCGTGGCCCTATCCATATCGGCAGCATCGCGCTGAAATTGAGCCTGCCACGGACTGCTCTGCGGCTTAACCTGCACCGGCCTGTTTTGTGACGTCCATCCCCTCGGCGAGGGATTGGACATGGTCGGCCATGTCGTCGATCGGCATCACGCTCTCCGCGGCGCCAATGGACACGGCTTCTCCCGGCATGCCCCAGACGATGCTGGTTGCCTCGTCCTGAGCCACGGTGCGGCTGCCGGCGGCACGCATCTCCTTCAGCCCCTTGGCGCCGTCCTTGCCCATGCCGGTGAGGATCACGCCGATGGCGTTCTCGCCGGCGCTCTTGGCCACAGAGTTGAACAGCACGTCGACGGATGGCTTGTGGCGATTGACCGGGGCGCCGTCGTCCAGCCTGCAGACGTAACGCGCGCCATCGCGCGTGAGGTACAGGTGCCGGTCGCCCGGGGCTATGTAGACGTGGCCGGCGAGCACCTGCTGGCCGTCTTCCGCCTCGGTCACCGTCATAAGGCATGAGTCGTTCATGCGCTTCGCGAACGAAGCGCTGAACGCCTTCGGGATGTGCTGGGCGATGAGGATGCCCGGCGTATCGGCCGGCAACCCCATCAA
>JBDTUL010000633.1:0-3797 GCA_040007735.1 Gammaproteobacteria bacterium
CGATGGTGAGCGCCTTTCGATGAAGACTGTCTTTCGCGTATTTGCCTATGTCCGTGAGGTCCCGGCACACGAGCGTGAAATGGTGATGACGGTCTGCCTGCCGTATCCGCCGCACGCGCTCCAGCGCGTCCTTGTCTCCGATATGAAAACCGAGGGCGTAGCAGGAATCGGTGGGATAAGCGATGACGCCCCCCTCCCGCACGATGTCCGCCGCTCGCCGGATCAGGCGCGGCTGCGGATTGACCGGGTGAACCTCGAAATACTGGCTCACAGGGCTACCGCCCGGACGTCGTCCGGTGTCTTACGAGGTACTCGAAGCATTTGGGCTATCATACGCGGCCATTTTTTCAGGAAGGTTCCGTTCGACGCGCTCATGCAGTCCCTTTTAGAGTTGGCTCCGCTTGTCGCCTTCTTCCTCGCGTACTCCGTGGGGGGCATCTATGTCGCCACCAGCGTGCTCATGGGGGCCATGGCGCTGCTGCTGGTAGTGGATTTTGTGCGCACCCGGCGCGTGCCTGCCATGCATGCCATCAGCGCAGTGCTGGTGTTCGCGTTCGGCGCAGCCACCCTCATCCTGCACGACCAGCGCTTCATCCAATGGAAGCCCACCGTATTTTTCTGGCTGCTGAGCGTCGCTCTGTTGGGCAGCATGTGGATCGGCAAGCAACCGCTCGTGCAGCGCCTGCTCGGCAAAGCGCTCGAGGGGCAAGTGCAGGTCGCGGACAGCACGTGGCGACGTCTGAACCTGCTTTGGGTCGTGTTTTACGTTCTGCTGGGCGCGCTGAATCTCGTGGTGGCGTTCAACACCAGCGAAGCCACGTGGGTGAAGTTCAAGGTCATCGGGCTCACGCTCGTCACCGTGCTGTTCACCGGTGCGCAGCTCGCGTGGCTGATGAAGCGCACTGCTGAAGCGCCTTCGGCGCAGGCCTGAATGACCGTCGAACGCATCAGCCGCATTCGCGCGGCCATCGAGCAAAACCTGGCGCCGCTGGAACTCGACATCAAGGACGACAGCGCCCGCCACGCTGGCCACGCCGGTGCACGGGAAGGTGGGCATTTCCAAGTGCGCGTGGTCTCCGAAGCGTTTCGCGGCAAGAACGCCATTCAGCGGCATCGGCTGGTCTTTGCCGCTGTCGACAGCCTGATGCGCACCGACATCCACGCGCTCAATATCGATGCCCGCACTCCTGAAGAAGTCAGTTGATCATTACCTCTTAACTTACTGAGAACCAAGCATGAAATTCCAACTCGTCATTGCCGGGGTGTGTGTCCTCGGCCTCGCCGCCTGCCAGCCCAAGGGAACGGCGCCGCAAGGCGCGGCGGATGCGGGCCCTCCGGTCGCCACGGTGGACGGGCAGCCGATCGCTCGCGATTTGTACGAGTTCTATGTGAAAGGCATCGCTGGCAAGTCCGCCGGCGAACTCACCGCCGAGCAGCGTGACCAGGCGCTCGACAATCTCGTTCGCGCCCGCCTGATCGCCGAAAAGGCCGACAAGGATGGCATCAGCACCGAGAAGGACACGGCCGCCCTCGTGGAGCTGTCACGCCTCAACGTGCTTCAGCAGGCGGTTTCGGAGAAATATCTGAAGGACAAGAAAGCCACGGAGCAGGAACTGCGCGCCGAGTACGAAACGCAGGTGGCGGCCATGCCGCGCCTCGAATACCACGCGCGGCACATCCTCGTCGCCACGGAGCAGTTCGCCGACAAGCTGGTTGGGGAGCTCGACAAGGGCGGCAAGTTCGAGGACCTCGCGAAGCGCGAGTCCATGGACAGCTCCAAGGAACAGGGCGGCGATCTCGGCTGGTTCACGCCGGACCGCATGGTGAAGCCGTTCTCCGAAGCCGTTCTCGCGCTCAAGCCCAACGAGTACACGAAGAAGCCGGTTCAGACCCAGTACGGCTGGCACATCATCAAGCTCGAAGGCACCCGCGATCTCGCGCCACCGACGTTCGACAGCGTGAAGCAGCGCCTCGAACAGGTGGTGCAGGCCAAGAAGTTCAAGACCTACGTGGATGACCTGCTCAAGACCGCGAAGGTCGAAAAGAAGCTCGAGACCGCTGCGCCCGCAGCCGCCCCGGCCGCTTCTGAGAAGAAGCCCTGATGATGCGGCGTCGACCCGGGTGCGCCAGTGCCCGGGTCGATGCTCGATTTGGTTGCCCGGGTCCGCGTAAGTGTTGGTGCTCGGGTCGGCGTTGGCGCCGAGCTTTAGATGGAACACTCTTCAGCCGCCCGGCGATTGAGGGCTTCTTGAGGCCTCTGAAACTGAAGAGCCCTCAATCGCCGGACGGCTGGGAGCTGTTCACTAGCCCAACATCCGTGGACGCTCAGCGCCGAAAACGATACCGTCCCCCACCCTGGTCCCTGGCGCCGTCTCCACTTTGAATTCGCCGCCACCGCCGACGGACGAACGCGCCGCCCAGCAAGCCTGGCGCCCCCTCTCCGCCAGCGAGCGGGAAAGCTTCTTCGATGCGATTGCGCGCTATCAGCGCTCCGTATGGCGGGTCACCGCCGCGAGCCTCGTTGCGAATGGGCTCGTCGCGGTCATCCTCGCCGCACTCATGGCGCCGCTGTTCTACGGCGCGTTCGGGCTCGTGCTCGACGTAATCAATATCCTGATTCCGATGCCGAACCTGTTCGCCGGCATCATGAACACCCTCTCGCCGATGCTGGACAATCCTGAGAAAGTCTCCGCCGGCGCGTGGCTGCACTTGATAGGTGTCGCTGCCCTCCCCGGCCTGGCGTGGATGGTCGTCGTGGTCCTCATGCTGCGGCGGATGCTGTTGATCTCCGCCACCTTTGACGCGGGCGACATGGGCGCTCGGCCTCCTAATCCAGCGGTGCTGGCCGAGCAGCGCTTCGGAAACGTAATTACGGAAATGGCAGTCGCGGCGAACCTGGCCGCGCCTCGGGTGTTGGTGGTCGACCGCGACCTGCTGAACGCAGCGGTATTTGGCCGTGACGAACAGCACGTCACCATCATTGTTTCTCAGGGTCTGCTGCAGCGGCTGGATCGAGCGGAGATGCAAGGCGTGGCGGCCCATCTGCTCGGCTCGGTTGCCAACGGGGACATGCAAATCGGCTTGCGTGCGGCCGTTACGCTCAGCCTGTTTGGATTGATCGCCTACCTGGGCACGATACTGACGAAGGGCGAAGGTGCTGGCAGGAAATTCTTGCAGTTGATACGTACGACGTTCACGCCCACGGCGGCAGGCGCGCGGCGGCTGGCGGATGAGCTGGCAGATCCATTCGTTGATGCTGATGCAGCGGCGGAGGGCACGAATGCGACCGCAGCTTCAGCAGCCGGTGCCGACGCTGGCGCGGCTTTGAGCGAGGGCTCACCGGCGCGTCCGGCCAAAGGGGTCTTCGCAAATTCCGCGCTCGGCCAGCGACTGCAAAGTCGGTGGGAGAAGATTCGTCCGTTCATGTGGCTGCCTCTGGCCGGGCCGGTGGTGATGAGCGGTTTCTTTGGGGGCATGGTCAGCTCGTTCGTGCTGAGCCCACTGTTGGCGCTGGCCTGGCGTCAGCGCAAGTACATGGCCGATGCCACGGCGGTTCGCCTGACCCGCGACCCCAACACGCTCGGCGAAGCGCTCGAGAAAATGTCCGCGGCCGGCGCCGGCTCGGCCTTCGCACCGTGGACCGCTCACTTGTCGGTAGTTCCGCTCGGCAAAAGCCAAACGAAGCTGCTCGGCGGCGGCGTGGTGCCGATGTTTCCTTCCCTCGAGCGGCGGTTGCGCAGTCTCGGCAAGCTCGGCGCGCATGTCACCGGCACACCCCGACAAATTCCCCTCAAGGC
>JBDTUL010000634.1:0-3792 GCA_040007735.1 Gammaproteobacteria bacterium
AATTGGCGACGAAAATCCCGGAAAGACGTTGCTGGAACGTCGGTGTGCCTTTGTGCAAATCGGAGATCGTGTAGAGCGCAGCGATAGCCATGCTCGCATCGAGCGCGGAGTCAGACCCCAACCCCTGAATCCCGTCTCCGGTGAACTCAGCCCAGATTTGCCAGTTGTGGCTCCAGCCGGTCGGCAGAACGCCCTCACGGTCGGTGGCGACCTGACAGGGTACGAACGGATCGCAATGACCGAGGAAAGTTCGCGGGGTCTCCGCATCCGACGAATGGTATTCGCGCTGGAATGAGAGGCTATGCGGGAAGTCCCCCACTCCCGTGACCAAATCCGGAGCTGGCGTGACAGCGGCCTGCCCCGATGCCAGGTCCACCGAAAATTTGATCGTGGGCAGTTTTGCCGGGCCAAGGTTCTTCAATGCGGTTTCGATTGTCCCGGAAGGGTCTTGGGGTGCGATCGAACCACCGCCCTTCATGAGGCGGCCGCTGATGTAGGCGACACGCTCACCGGCCGGGGTGTAGGCGAGAAACGGCATATTCTGCCAAGTGGCGATTTGCCCCGATGGATTCTCGAAGTCACCAATCGACCCGCCATCCGGCACGATGGCGCGGTAGGTCAGCGGCGCGGGACTGCTGAGATACGATGTGATCGCGCTCTGCTGGACTGAATTGTAGTTCGACGAGGCGGCAAAGATGTTGCCGATATTCGCGCTGGTTGCATCGTAGAACCGGAAGCCCTTCTCATTTGCGAGTCCAAACATGGTGACCGAGCTGCCGCCATCCCACGAATTGAACATCTGCTCGGCAACGCCCCCCTCGAGACCGCTCGAGACCGCCGTGGCGGCAAAGATTGCGCCCTGTCGCAGGCTCGCATCGTTTGCGGTCTGCACCACGCTGAGTGCGGTCTCCGCGTTGAACGCGAAATATGACTCGCCCGCAAACGGGTAATTCACGAACCCGAGCGAGTGATGGTGCTGAATGTATGCGCCGTTGACTTGCCCGACGAGCGACATCGCACGCGTTCGCTGCAACTGCCAGTTCGCGCTCAGGTTGAACGTCGAAGAGCTCAGCGTGCCCCTCAACCCCGCGACGTGCGAGACATAACCAGGACCCGTATCGCCAAGGCCAAATATCACCGTGAGGTGGTGATAAAGGACGGTCGGAGTGTCATTGAACTGGGAGATGGTTTCTTGGATCAACGTATCGTCCATATACGTGCCGAAGGCGGCAGCAGCACCGCTCTTGGCGTAATAGGGATGATTCATGACGAAGGTGAACTGATCGTTCGTCGTAGTGCCGTCCGTTCGATTGCCTGTGCCTAGGGTGATGCCGGTTGCAACGCCGTCCACATTCGCGATCAAGGCCAGGGTCACCGTGCGTGGCTGGCCACCGCCCGTGCCGGAACCTGTTCCTGTGAACAGCAGTAGATCGATGAGATTCCCGTAGACTTCGTCGCCAAAGACGAGCTTGTCAATCGCGTCGAATCTCAGATTGACGCGGGTTCTGTACGTATCCGGAATTTCACTCCACGTTCGCAACGGAGCCGGTGCCGAATCATAGGGGAGAGCCGCGAACGCGGTTGGCATCGCGCTCTGATCGATGATCCGCCCACCCACGATATCCTCGAGTTTCGCGAAACGGTTGTTGGTTTCAATGTAGCTGCGCAGGTTCGCGGCGTAGGTCCGAAGCTGATTACCCACCGCAGTGGTGTTGACATTGGCGACATAGGTGGCCGGTAAGGTGCCCTGCGCGGAACTGAGCAATGCGGCGGCGGTGATCGTGCCCGCACAGCCCGTGCCGCATTGAAGCGCGGTAGCCAGTGCTACACCGATCTCGAGTGTGTGTTTCTTATAGGACGGATCGAAAACCATCGGCACGCCATCTACTGTGGCCGACACCCAGATGTGATGGAGTTTCGCGGCTGAGACGTTGCCGGAATAGGCGCAACTGGCAACCGTGCCCAGGCTGTTCAACTCTCCGGCAATGCCACCATCGGCAAGCAGACGACAGGCCGCCGTGGCATTTGTGATGCCAGTCCAATCCGAGAACTCCGTTGAATCGAGTGCGATCACTCCGGTCTGATAGGTCGCAGTCGTGATGCCGCCTTCCCGTAGCAGGTCTACCATGAGCTGCGCCTGATCGAATGGAGTTCCGGATTGATCGAGCAGCGCGCCGACGCCGCCTTTACTCATGCCAAAGCGAAACTCCGTCTCGATGTTGTTGTAGATGTACTGGAACACGACCTGTGCATAGGCGGTCTGCGTATAGCGACCCTTGCCGAGTGCGCGCGCGAGCTCCTGTATCTCCAGCGGCCGCTGCGTGCTTCCCAGACCGTTGGTATGATTTTGTGTTGTGTCCTGAGTAAAGAACCATCCGTCGGCGGCTGACGGGCTCATGAACTCCGCAGTCCCTACCCTCACCGACTGAGGCTCTGCGACCGCCTGCCCGCTGAAAGTGGCTACTAGTGCCGCGATCAGCAGCGCAGGACCGATTGAACGATGAATCCGGTTCGTGGTGTACATGGGATGGGTCCGCTCATTGTCCATAAACAGTGCTCAGCGCTTCGAAACGGCACGAGCTGGGACTGGGTCTGCGATAGCCTGCGAGCGCAGGGCCGCCAATGCCGGCCGGGCAAGTGGGAGTGGCGCCAAACGCCACGCTTACTCCTACCTCCGTCATGCTTCCGTACTTCTGCTTCAACGACCACACACAGGGGGCGAACGTGGAGCAGGTCTGGCCCGAGGAATACAAGGCACTGGCGGCGGAGATGACGAGCCCGTTGACATCCGTGATCTGGATCCACGAAGGAGTGGTGACGCTCACCGGTGAGGATTGCGCCGATGTGTTCGATGCGCCGTCGTATGCAGCGACTGTGTAGCTATACGTCACACCGTTGGCAATCGTGCTATCGGTGTACGACGCCGTAGGAGAGGTTCCGATCTGCGTTCCACCTCTGAAGATCAAGTACCCTGAAACACCGGTTCCTCCCGGATTGTCCAACGGGGCAGTCCATGTAAGCCCGACGGATGAGCCATTGGACGAGGCAGCGCCTGACAGGCCTGTCGGCACGCCAGGCGCCGTTACATCCAGGGTCTTGCCGTTAAAGGGCGCCGACTGTGCGGATCTGTTGCCCGCGCCGTCGTACGCCTCAACGTTGTAAATGTACGTGGTGCTGCTGACGAGCCCGGAGTCGTGATACGTCGTCGTTGCTGAAGTGCCGACCTGCGATCCACCGCGGTAGACCCTGTAGCCGCTCAGAAGCGAACCGCCCGTATCCGTGGAAGTGCTCCAGGTCACGTCGATTTGCGTTCCTGACACGCCGATCGCCGATGTGATGGTCGGAGCCGTCGGAATGAGCGTGTCTGGTGTAGTGATAATCGCCACGTCCGAGAGAAGAGACGGATTGCCCGCGATGTCGAACGCCTGCACCGTGTAGTGATAGGTGGTCGTTCCGGAGATGCCGTTGTTGTCCGTGTAGGTCGTCGTAGTCGTCGTGACCTGTTCGACTCCCTCCCGGAATACCTTGTAGTTCTTTACTCCGGACCCACCTGTATCGGTCGAGGCAGACCACATGATCACGACCTGATTGGATGTCGGTGCCGTAATCGAGGTAACCACTGGCTTGGACGGCGGCAGCGTATCGGGAGTCGTGACAGTGACGACGTTTGATGGCAGGGACAGATTCTGCGCCACATCGAAAGCGATGATCTTGTACGTGTAAGGTGTGGATCCGACGAGAGCCGACGAGTCGGCATAGTGGACGCCCGTTGTAGTGGCTATGACAACGCTA
>JBDTUL010000635.1:0-3791 GCA_040007735.1 Gammaproteobacteria bacterium
TCGATTTTCGCGCTGAGCCTCGCGTCCGTTGCGTCGATCTTCGCGCTCAGGTCCTTGTACGCCAGATCTATCTTCGCGCTATTGGCGTCAATCCTCGCGTTGAGCGAGTCGTTGTTCTTCTCGATCTTGTCACGCAGAGCCTTGTCCTCCCCACGCATCTCGTGAAGTTGCGTTTCGATTCGGGTGGCAAACCTCTCGAGATCACTCTGCGCCTTCTCGGCGGCCCTCCGAATCTCATTTTCAAACTTCGAACTCGTTGCGCGTATCTCGGCTTCGAGCCTCATGACCGCGGCTTTGATGTCGTTATCGATCCTCGTCACGGCGGTGCTGAAATTCGCTTTCAGTTCGTTGACGTCGACGCGAATCGCGGCGACGTGTCCTTCGAGAACTTCGTCTGAGCTCACGGGTACCTCGTCGTATTGATCATTCAATGCAAGAGCGGTGCTGCGCATGGCCTGGGCTCGCACTCATGGGTTGCGAATAATTATCCACGCGCTGATGGACATCGTCTACACGCACGAAAGTACGAGGCACGATTCGGAAGCTCTATTTCAATACACTTGAGTCGACGCTTGTACCGCGCGCGCGTGACGTCTCTGCCTGCAGGAGAGTGCAGGCGTAAACGACAGCACCGCGCGCTACTCAGATGCTGCACGGACAGATTGCGTCGTCCAAAACCGGCTCGGGAACAGGAACACCGTCGAGTTCCTGGCAGTCTGGGAGCAGATCAACAATCCAGATTTTAAACCCCTCGAATTCGATGGGTTTAAAGACCAATGTCTACCGCGGTGAACGATTGAGCTCGTACACGCACATGTTGACGGCCGCCGCCAGGTTGAGCGATTCGATCGCGCCAATTCCATCAATGGTGTACGGCTGTGCGCCGAGCGCCGTCATCTGGTCGCGAGGGACGCCGCGGGCTTCGTTCCCGAACACGTAGCATTCGAACCGCTTGAATTGCGCTGACTGAACGCTTTCGCCACCCATGTCGAGGCAGGCGATGCGGGGGAATCGAGCGCACAACGAATCCAGCTCCACATCCAGTTCGATGGGCACGTGAAAAATGGCGCCGGCGCTGGCGCGAATCACTTTGGGATTGTAGGGGTCGACACTGCCGGGTCCGAGCAGGCAGCGGAAATTCCCGAACCAGGCGAGCGTTCGCAGAACCGTGCCCAGGTTGCCGGGGTCCTGAATCTCGTGAAGATAGATTGCGCGCTCGCCTTTGCGTGCTGCCACGGTCGGCAGTATGGGAACAACGGCAACAATGCCCTGAGGATTCTTGGTATCCGCGACCTGCGACATGTGGGACGCGCCGATCAAATGGGTCTGAAACGGACTGCGCCAGCTCTCGTACTCGCTGGTCACGTATAGCTCGCAAGCCTGCAGCGACGGGTTGTGCATAGCCGCCTTTTGCAGCTCCAGCACCAGATGCTCTCCTTCCACGAGGAAGTGCCCGAACTCTTCTCGATAGCGCTTGAGGTGCAGCTTCTTGACGTCGTCGAGTTTCATACTACTTCGCGGCGCTTGCGTTTCGCGGGTGGGCATGCGAATTGCCCGATGCGCCTGCCAGCATCGATCGGGCCACGGCCTCCGCGATTCTGATGCCGTCCACTCCAGCGGAGAGAATGCCACCCGCATACCCGGCGCCCTCGCCTCCGGGATAGAGTCCGCGGACGTTCAGGCTTTCCAACGTCTCAGGCTCGCGCGTAATGCGCACCGGTGAGGACGTACGCGTCTCTATTCCAGTGAGTACCGCGTCGGCCCGATCAAACCCGCGAATTTGTTTGCCAAACTCCGGCAGCGCTTCTCTCATCGCGTCGATTGCGTAAGCCGGAAGCGAGGCGGACAGATCTCCGAGCCGAACCCCGGGTTTGTAAGAAGGCTCCACATCGCCGAGCACGGTCGAGGGCACACCGCGAATGAAGTCTCCCGCCAATTGCCCGGGTGCGCAGTAGTCACTTCCGCCCAGATCGAAGGCCAACGACTCGAGCCGCTCCTGCAACTCAACTCCAGCCAACGGTCCGCCTGGGAAGTCTGCATCCGGGTTGATGCCCACGACGATGCCAGAATTGGCGTTGCGTTCGTTGCGGGAGTACTGGCTCATTCCATTCGTCACCACGCGATTGGTCTCGGATGTCGCCGCCACGACGGTGCCGCCGGGGCACATGCAGAAGCTGTAGACAGCACGACCGTTCCTCGCGTGATGAATCAACTTGTAGTCCGCCGCCCCCAACTGCGGGTGACCTGCGTACTTTCCCAACCGCACCTTGTCGATCAAAGATTGGGGATGCTCGATGCGAAATCCCAAAGCGAAGGCTTTCGGCTCGATGAATACACCTCGGGTGTGAAGCATTCGAAACGTGTCGCGAGCACTGTGGCCCAGCGCCAGTACGACATGACGGCTCATGATTTTCTCGCCGTCCGTGAGTTGCACACCTTCGATCTGGCCGTTATCAATGAACAGGTCGCAAACCTTGCTCTCGAATCGCACTTCGCCGCCCAGGGAAATAATCTCTGTGCGCATCGCCGCCACGACGCCGGTAAGCCTGAACGTGCCGATATGCGGCTTGCTCGCATACATGATCTCCTCCGGAGCACCAGCGCGCACAAACTCGCGCATCACCTTGCGGCCGTAGAACTTCGGATCTTTGATCTGACTATAGAGTTTGCCGTCGGAGAACAAGCCGGCGCCGCCCTCACCGAACTGCACGTTGGACTCGGGAGTGAGAATGTTCTTGCGCCACAAGGCCCAGGTGTCTTTCGTGCGTTGGCGGACGTCCGGGCCGCGCTCGAGCACAATAGGTTTGAAGCCAGATTGAGCCAGCAGCAGTGCTGCGAACAGCCCGCACGGGCCGAAGCCCACGACGACCGGTCTCTCCTGCGTGATCGCAGGCGCATGCCCAACCGGATAGTAGGTCGTATCAGGCGACGCACGCACAGTGGGATCGTTTGCCAGGCACGCGAGAATCGCCGCCTCGTTGCGAACCGACAGGTCGACGATGTAGACGAACGTGATGACGCTGTTCTTCTTGCGCGCGTCGTAGCTGCGCTTGAACACCGTAAAATCGAGCAGGTCGGGCTCGTCCAGTCGCAGGCGCTTGAGAATGGCCTTGCGCAGAGCGCCCTCCGGATGGTCCAGGGGCAATGACAGTTCGGTGAGTCGAATCACGTGTGTATCCTGGTCGGTTATCCCGGCAGAGGAACAGGGCGTGGGCTAAAATCGCGCCCGATGGTCCAATCTATTATATAGGGCCGCCCGGCTCCCCTTACGAAATCCTGAGCGTCTGATCTTCATGGCACGATCGAAAAGCAGCAGCCAATGGCTGCAGGAACACGTTAACGATCCGTACGTAAAGCAGGCCCAGAAGGACGGTTATCGCTCTCGCTCCAGCTATAAGCTGATCCAACTCAACGAAAAGGATCGCCTGATCCGACCCGGCATGCTGGTCGTGGATCTGGGGTCGACTCCGGGCGGCTGGTCCCAGGTCGCCGGGCGAATCGTGGGCGCGCGCGGCCGGGTGGTGGCGACCGATATCCTGCCCATGGATCCGTTGCCGAACGTCGACTTCATCCAGGGCGACTTTACCGACGAGGCCGTGCTTGCCCGCATTCTCGAGGCGCTCGGCGGCAACAAGCCAGACCTCGTTGTCTGCGACATCGCGCCCAACATCACCGGCATCGATTCGGCGGACCAGGCGTCCTCGATGTACCTGGTCGAACTGGCGCTCGATATGGTCCGGCAAACGCTGCAACCCGAAGGCAATTTCGTAACCAAGCTCTTCCAGGGCGCC
>JBDTUL010000636.1:0-3774 GCA_040007735.1 Gammaproteobacteria bacterium
TGGTCATTGCGCCGAGCACGCAAGGCGCCTTCGCGCTCACGCGCGCACTTTGCGCAACCCGGCCTTGTTTCGTCAGCAACGGGCCCGTCACGGCGTCCGCCGGCTGGCGACTCGGCGCTCACCTGAAAAACCTCACCGAGATTGCGTCGGCGTTCGCCGGGCAAAGCACGTTGCCGCGCACCGTGGTCTCGTTTCCAGATCAGCATGTCGGCAGCGGGCCGGCGTGTGTACAGGTGCCGTTTCTGGGGGCGCGCTATTCGTTCTCCACATTCGAATCCATTCTGGTCATCCGCCATCGGCCACCCGTGTATGCGCTCAGCAGCGGCCGCACTCTCGGCGATTTCAAGCTGCATGAAGTCCGGTACGAGGAGTTGTTCAACGCCGAGGGCCATTTGCTTTCGCTGCCTGGCCTGGTCCGGCGGCTGCTGATGCACCTGGAACAGGAACTCACCTCCCCGCCGCGGGACTGGCTGGCGCAGCCCTTCTTCATGCTCAAGTCGCAGGCGATGCAGTGCTTCCATCTCAGGGAAGAATTGAAAGACATCGAATGCCTTCTGCGTATGCACCTGCAGTCTCGTTATTGCGATCGGCTGCGCACGGCAACCGCGATCGACGCAGTGGCCGCACGAAGGAAACTTTTCACACTGGTGCAGGAGCCGTCATGCGCGTCCGTGCAATGCTGATCTCTCAGGTCTTCGCCGCAGTGGATCTGCTCACCCGCTTCGTTGTGCCGCTCATGCCTGATGAGTTGCATCCTGGCCTGCTCGCCTGCGAGGCACTCAAGAACCTGCGGGACGCTCCGAGCGGCCCTTACTTTGCACGAGCCGTGCTGGCTTCGCAGTGGAGGGCGTCGCTGCTGGAACGATACGCGCTGCAGCTTTCCCGGGCGCAGCTGCGGGCGTTCCTGGAAAATCGCGTCCTCTACGACGGGGCCTCGTTCGCGCAATCCGTTTTCAACGGCGCGCGGCCGGTCATTCTCGCCTCTCCTCACTATGGCTCGCCGCCCATAGCGTTCCTTGCGGCCGCCCATCGCATGCGTGGCAGCCGCGTGCTCAATCTGTTTTACGACAGCGCGCAGCACTGTCCGCGTGTGCCGCTTCTCTTTGAACGCGGCGGTGTAGAGGCCCACACGTTGTTGGATGGGTTCGCTGGAACGGTGTCCGCCATGCGCGCGCTCAACCGGAACGAGTATCTGGCGATGATGCCCGACGCCTTCGGCGACCTCGAGCACACGCTGGTGGTTCCGTTCTTCGGCCGCATGCTTCGCGTTGCCGCAGGAACCGCATTTTTCGCACTGCGCACGGGCGCCAGCGTGGTGCCAGTGTTTGCGGCGCCTGCTCGCCGTGTTGGCCTTCGCGTCACGCTCGGGCGGCCCATCGATCCGCGCCGGTTTGCGGAGGGCGACGAAACGCAGGCCCTCTTCATGCTCACTCGCGCGCTCTTCGCCAGCTTCGAGCGCGAGATTCGTCGTTCGCCCGAACACTGGCACCACTGGGAGACCTTTCCTCGTGTCTCGACAGCGGTGGAGCCGCCGGGCCGTCTGGAAGACGACGCGCCGCTGCGGCTCCTACGAGATAAGTGCGATGCATCGCCCCACTTGCTGCAGGACATTCCGGAACTCGACCTGCTCGTCCGATAGACCCAGGAAGGAGGCCGCGCCAGACCGCGCGGACAGAAAATGGACACCCTCGACACCATACGCCGTCTCGCCAATGAGGCGCTGAACGTCGCCGAAGAGCCTCTGCGGCGCGCCACCACGCTGAACGAGGCCGGCATCGATTCGCTCGCGGCCGTCGAACTCGTGTTCGTCATCGAAGCCCATTTCGGCATCGGCATCTGCACGCAGGACCTGGCGCGCGTGCGGTCGCTTCGGGATCTCGCGGTCATCGCAGATCGGCTGACCCTGCGGGAGGCGCTCAGTCATGACGCATAGAGTGGCCATAACCGGGTGCGGCGTGGTGTGCGCGCTCGGGAATTCAGTGCCCGAGCTCACCCTCGCTCTGCGAACGGGGCAATCCGGTGTTCGCCTCGTCGCATCCGACCCCGCAGGGCCGGCATGCGTCGCGGCATGCCCGCTGATGGAAGGGGCTCACTCTGAACTTTGCGCAGCGGACCGGGCGCTGTTCGACCCAGTCACTCGCTACGCGATGCACGCAGCAGTCGAGGCGCTAGAACAAAGTGCGCTTCTTAATGAACATTCGCTGCTGGCCAACGCAGGCGTTTACATCGGTACGGCGCTCGGCGGAATGTCCACCGTGGAGGAAACGTTCCGCGACATCTGGTACCACGGCACTGCGCCCAAGCCCCTCTCCGTGGTCTGTGCCATGAGCAACGCCCCGGCTGCGCATCTGTCGATACGGTTCGGGTTGAAAGGCCCCAACCTCACCTATGCAACAGCGTGCGCGTCAGCGGCCCTGGCGATCGGGGAAGCCTTCAACGCTATCCGCGACGGACGAATCGACTGCGCACTCGTCGGAGGCACCGAAGCCTGCGTCACGAACGGCGTGGTTCGCTCATGGCAGGCGATGCGCATTCTGGCGAGTGTCGATCGACGAGCGCCGAGCGAAGCGTGCCGGCCTTTCTCGCGAGACCGCTCGGGTCTCGTGCTCGGCGAAGGCGCAGCCATCCTGGTGCTCGAACGGCTCGACATCGCCCTCGAGAGAGGCGCCACGGTTCTGTGCGAGTTGCTGGGGTTCGGCGCATGTTCGGATGGAACGCACGTGTGCATTCCCACGGTGGAGGGTCAGGCTGCTGCCATGACAGCCGCGCTGCGCGATGCAGGCCTCGCCGCGCACGACATCGACTACCTCAATGCCCACGGCACGGGCACCCGCGCCGGCGATGTCACCGAGACGCGCGCCATTCGCCAGGCCTTCGGCAAGCATGCAGATGCGCTCGCCATCAGTTCCACGAAATCAGCGCACGGCCACCTGCTTGGCGCCGCCGGCGCGCTGGAGTTCATCGTCGGGCTCATCGCGCTCCGCGAGGGTTTCGCGCCGGCCACCCTGAACCTGCGTGAGCCCGACCCTCATTGCGATCTCGACTACGTCCCGAACGGGCCGCGGCTGGGGGTGCGCATCCGGGCGTTCATGTCCAATTCGTTCGCGTTCGGTGGCAGCAATGTGGTTCTCGTTGCCTGTGAATCGCGCTGAAGCGGCGGCCTTGGTGAGCGCAGTGCTCGACGCGTGCGCATCGGGCACGCTAGTGTCACGCCCGCGGTCGCTCGAGGCCACGTTCGAGGTCTTATACATGCCAGAGATTCTGGTGCTCTATTACTCCCGCAACGGCTCGACGGCGGAGCTGGCGCGGCACGTGTGCCGCGGCGTCGAAAGCGTTCACGGCGCTACCGCGAAACTGCGCACGGTGCCGGCAGTTAGCGCTGAAAGCGAAGCCGCTCCCAAGGCCGTGCCGGAAAGCGGAGCGCCCTACGCCACACTGGAAGACCTGCGCGGCGCAGCCGGCCTCGTCATGGGAAGCCCCACCCGCTTCGGCAACATGGCAGCACCGCTCAAGTACTTTCTCGACAACACGTCGAGTCTTTGGGTTTCCGGTGCGTTGGCGGGCAAGCCCGCAGGTGTGTTCACGTCTACGCAGACACTGCATGGCGGCCAGGAAGCCACGCTGTTGTCGATGATGGTGCCGCTGCTTCATCACGGCATGTACATCGTTGGTCTTCCCTATACGGAGAGGGGGCTCACGACGACGCGGGCCGGTGGCACACCTTACGGGGCCTCACACTTTGCTGCTTCGGGGGACGTGACGCTGACAGAGGAT
>JBDTUL010000637.1:0-3774 GCA_040007735.1 Gammaproteobacteria bacterium
AACAGGGTTTCTCCGGCGGCGACGCGATGGATTTTGGCCGTGGCGGCCAGCTTGTGAATAGTCTCAGGCGCCGCGTGCGCGAGCATGAACAGCTTCAACGCGCGCAACACGTAGGTCTTGTCGAGATAATCCCGAACCGCCACCTCGGTGCGCAGGATCTTGCGAATGGCACTCTGCGGGCTTTCGAGCAGCACGCAGCGTTCGCCCGCCACCGCGGTGAGATCGTGCGGCCGCCCGGAAAGCAGGCTCATCTCGCCAAACACCTGGCCGCGCCTCAGTGTCATCAGGCGAGTGCTGTCCGCGTACAGATGCACCTCTCCATCCAGCACATTGAAAAGCGCGGTGGAGTAGTCACCCCGCGTGAACAGCGTGCGGCCGACTTTCGGTGCGACGATGCGGCTGACGATCGCAAGCTCACGCAACGCCATCGGCTTCACGTCGCGGAACATGCGAATGCGATTCTGGATGGCACCGAGCGCCTGGTCGACGTCGACCTTGCCGCCTGCAAACCGCAGTGCGCCGAGCTTTCTCGCCAGGATGTCGTGATCCGCCGGCGCAACGGCGTTGCCCAGCAGATGCTCGATGACTTCGTAGCCCTGGTTCATCGCCTGCTTGATCAGCGGATAGCCCGCGAGCGCACCGATGATGAAGACACCGGGCACGGTGGATTCGAAGCGCGGCGTCAGGTCCGGCAGCGCATCCGACTCCGGGCCGACGAACTGCACGCCGATCGATTCCACGAATTTGCGCGAGGGAATGGCGCCGAGCCGCGTGATGATCATGTGGCAGGCAATCACCTGCGGACCATTCGCGGTCTCCACGGTGACTTTGGCCGGCGCGCCACTCGCCACAGCCTGGATGCCCTTGATCGAGCTCTCGTAAAAGCATTCCAGCTGCCCGTTCTTGATGGCGCGCCCGATCTGGTTGGCGTTCGCATCCTTGGCACGGCTGAAGCCGGTGCCACGATTGATCATCACCACACGATTCTGCCGCGAGAGCGACATGGCGTCTTCGATAGCGGCATCGCCGGCGCCCACGATGATGATCGTCTCGCCCTTGTGCGCGTCCGCTGCCTCGAGCGTGTTCGTGACGAAGGGAAGATTCTCACCCGGCACGCCGAGCTTGCGCGGATTGCCCTGCACGCCCAGCGCCAGAATGATGGCGCGCGCACCGACCGCACCGCCGCTGCTCAACTGAATGCGGAAGTCGCCGTTGCGCCCCGTGATGCCGGTGACCTGCGCGCCGTATTTGATGTTGACGCCGCGCTCGGTGATGCCGCGATGCCAACTCTCGAGCACCGCTTCGCGGCGCCCGGCGGAGAACTGAATGTCGCTGCGCAAAGGCAGGATGCCCGGCTCGGACATCACGTGCTTCAGCCGCTGGTAACGCTGAATGGTGTTCGCATGTTTGTCGGATGCCTCCAGCACCACGTGCGCGACCTTCCGGTGTGCCGCGCGCGCGGCCGCGCTGAGACCGCCAGGCCCCGCGCCGAGAATGGCAACATCGAATACCGAATTGTTCATCGATTAAGACTGAGACCGAATGTGAAAACGTTACGCCCCCGGACGAGCGCGATGATGTCGCATCGGAGTGCATCACATCTACGTGTAGCCGTCTTGCGACCTGCGCATTCCGGGCGCATCGAAATTACCGACACCGCGCGAGTGTCTAATCAGAAGAGTTTTCGCGGGACTTTCGTCGCGGCGGAACGACGCAACAGTGGTCACTGAGACTCGAGTTGTCGCTTAACACGTACATTCGAGCGGCCGTTAGTCGAATTGCGTGTCCGCCGGAAGTAGCGTCGCAGGTGCGCGCCGCCGCCGGTCGAATGGGATCTACCGTTCGTCGGATGATGCGGGCCCGGGCGTAGCTACGCGCAAAGGCAGGCGGCAAAAACCGCGCTTTTTGCCGCCGGAAACGGAGCGGACGTCCGAAAAAAGCGCCGCAGGCGACTTTTTTCCAATTAACGAAGTTGTTCGGGCTGACGCCGGGCGGCTTCCAGGGCGGCGCCGGCCGCGCGAACGATCTCAGGAATTTTCGACTGGACGAGATCCCACACGATGCGCGCGTCGAGCCCGAAGTAGTGGCGCGCGATGACGTCGCGAAACGCCACGGTGCGGGCCCATGCACCTTCCGGGAGACCGGCAGTCACCGAATCCGGCAGGTGCCTCGCGGCATCGCCAATGATTTCGAGATTGCGGACCACCGCGTCGAACACGAGCTGGTTGCCGCGGAATTCCTCGAGCGACAGTTCCTGGGTATAGCTCGCGATGCGAGCACCGGATTCCGCGATGTCCTCCAGACAGCTGACCCAGTCACGCGACATTGATCAGGTTGCGCTCGATGACCGGCCACATGCGCGGCGACACCGCGTCCACCGTGACGAGATCCACCGAGGCGCCGATGATGGTTTCGAGGTAGTCCTTCAGATCCATGTAGCGATCGAAGGTGGGGGCTCCCGAGAATTCGACCAGCACGTCGATGTCAGCGCCCTTGCGCATGTCATCACGCGCGGCTGAGCCAAAGAGGGAGAGCGCCTTCACCGCAAACCGCCCCTCGATCTGGTCGATGTTCCGACTGAGCCTGCCGAGAATCTTCGCTCTGTTCATTCAGAGTCTCTTTCACAACTGTAGCTTAGTGTACGCGCTCCCCGGCCGCGGTGCACGGGCGCCTCTATTTCAGTTCACCTCGACGCATACGGCCGCGTAACCGATCGTACGCGGACCTCTCGGTTGTGGAAGTCGATAACCAGCATGTCCGCCACACCCAGCACGTCCATGCCCACCAGCATGGCGGGGCGGTCTTCCAGGCCCCAGGATTTGAAGATAGGGAAATCGCCGTAAGTGACATCCACGTGACTGATCACGACGTCACCCAAGTGAACCGTCGCCGCCACCACGGACTCGCCCTTGGCAATTTGCTCCGTGGCGCCCGTTACATCGGTCCAGCGGGGCTCACCCCGGCGCTTGCCACGGTGGCGCAGGGCGTCCAGCAGCGCCAGGTTCCCGAGCGTGCGCTCCGCTCCGGTGTCGATGATTGCCTTGGCGCGAACGCCGCGGATGGTGGCGCCGACCGTCAGCACGCCATCAGGCATGCGGCCGGCATCGATCGTCATGAACTCGTTGGCAGGCTCGCGAGGCAGGTTACGTGTGATGCTGACCCGGTCTCTGCGGAAGTCGACGATGACGCGGGCGTTCTGCAGCCCTGCCACGCCCAGGATGCCGTCGGAGTCCGCCGTCATCGACGACCCTATGACCGGAAGATAAGTGCCTTCCACAACCAGTGTGCCCGCCTGCAGGCGCTCGATGAACACCGTGGGCATGTTTGCGCTGCCGGTCACCCCCAGCACGCGCTTCACCACGTCCTCGGATGGCACGAGCCCCAGTTTTTCCACCAGGCGTGGCGAGATGGTCGAATGATTGGCGCCCGTATCGATGATGAGGCGGAACGGCCCTTTGCCGTTGATCATCACCGGCGCGAGGATGCGGCCAATGCGATCGAGCTGGGTGGGCACGGCGAACAGCGGCTGGTCGGGATCAGGCGCGGACAAGGCCTCGACCGCGCCTAATGGCATCGCACAGAGCAGCGCGCAGGGGAGCCAGACCCCGCGGCGCCAACCGAAGTGAAGCAGGGCGTTCATCGGTCTCGATGTGACCTGTTCGTGCGGCTAAGCCTCTCACCGGCGACGCCCGGAATCGGACGGGAATCGCGGCGGCCCCGGGCCCGTGAATGCCCGGGACCGCCGCCGCATTATCTGCCTTTTCCACCAAAGTG
>JBDTUL010000638.1:0-3769 GCA_040007735.1 Gammaproteobacteria bacterium
CCCCCGATAGTGCCTCTACCCCAACCGTTCAGCGCCCGCTACTGAATCTGCGCCAGCAAGTCCTTACGCAACTTCGCTACCACATGCGGCCGCGGGTCCACGATCTCCGCGACGTCATACTGAATCGACGTGCCGAGGATCATCGCGAGGTCTCCGGTGCCGAGCTGGTAGCGATCCTTGAGCCACTCCACCAAGCCGGCCGTGCTCGCCTGCAAAGCCTCGTTCATCGAGTTGCCGATGCCGCTGAACATCACGTACTCGCCGTCTTCGGCCCACGGAAAGCGAGGTGCTTTTCCTTTGATGAGATCGACCTTGAACTCGACGGACAGCGACGTCTCGAGTCCCTGGCCCGTGATCTCACCATCCCCTTGTGCAGCATGCCCATCGCCTAGAGAAAAGAGCGCCCCCACGCGAAACACGGGGAAATAAAGCGTTACGCCTTCAACGATACGGTTGTAATCCAGGTTGCCGCCGTGCATGCGCAGATCGGCAGCCGAAAACGCTTCGTTGGACCCTGGGGCGACACCTATAGATCCCACCATGGGGCGCATCGGCACGCGAAGATTCTTGAGCCTGGATGAGGGAGTGCGCGGCCTTGCGATATTGCCGCCAGCGTCGAGCGCCCAAATCCAATCGCACTCGGCGTCCGATTGCGTCAAACCGCCGCCCGACGGCAGTGCGTTGGAGCTGAGTCCTCCACAGAACATCTCGGCCTGAGCCTGGTTGATTCGCACGCGAGTGAGATGGACGACGAGCGTATCGCCCGGCATGGCACCCTCAATATAGAAAGGCCCGGTGTGCGGGTTGCCAGGGATCGAGCGCCATTGACGGTCGTGGTCCAGTCCGTTGGCATCCACGGTCGTCGTGCGCACGGAGTCTCCCGGCTGGATATGCAGCACCGGCTCGTTTCGCCCCGATAGAGTCGTGATGTAGCGATCAGGCACGTAATCATACGTCCGCGATGCGTGGGACTTTTCGTCTGGCCGCTCACCCTTCCAGGTGACTGCCGTTCCATAGAGGGTGCCCTTCCCCACCAGTCGCCCATCGACCAGCTTCACATCCACTGTGCCCACACTCTTCGGAGCGGCCACGACTTTGGCATAGCGCACGGCGGAGGATATGAGGTGTAGCTGCCTGCCTTGCACGGAGCCTTCGTAGCTCAGACCCATGCCGACATCCAACGACTTCGAGATACCCGTATATTTTTCACCGTTTCGCGTGAGCTCGAGCTCCATCGCCACCGATTCGGCGCCGTGCTCCACCACGATGTTCCAGCGGCCAGTGAAGACTGGATCTCTGCCCGGCGCTCCCCAGCACAAGGAAGAAGCGACAAACAGCGAGGCAAGCACGACTGCCCGGCCCGAGCCGGCCATTCCGAAGCGCTTGCATCCGATCCTCATCATTTCCACCGCCCCTCGAGGTTCATCCCTGCCACCAATTCTAGACCGTCGCGACGCTATGGATGCAGCTGGCCGCCCGGCGCCCATTCCAGCCGCTCAGGTCTCCCGAGCGACCGCTCGGCACGAGCATCTCTTCGGGCCGCGCCGCGAGGCTAGACTGAAACTCGGCCTGCCATTCTCGCAATCACCATGACCCAAGTACCCCGCCGCGCACTGCGCCTCGCCTTTGCAATCATCGCTCCGTTGGTCTGGTGTGTGCTGCCTGCCGGACAGAGCTCGGCAGCCCAGCCGGAACCGCAGCACGCTGACAGCAAGCCAGTGAGTCCGACCGAAGCCTCATCCGCTGATACGGCCGCCAAGCGAGCCACACTTGAAAGCCGCGATGTCGAAGCGTGGCTCGATGGCTACATGCCCTATGCCCTGAAGCGAGGAGAGATCGCGGGGGTAGTCGTCTCGATCGTCAAAGACGGTGAGGTGCTGCTGAAGAAGGGTTACGGCTACGCGGACGTCGCGAATGCCCGCTCCATAGACCCGGACACCACACTCATGCGTGTCGGCTCGGTCTCCAAGCTATTTACCTGGACCGCGGTGATGCAGCTGGTGGAGAGCGGCAAGATCGATCTCGACAAGGACATCAACCAGTATCTGGATTTCCGCGTCCCGTCGGTGTTCGGCAAGCCCGTCACGACGCGCGACCTGATGGCGCACCGGGGTGGCTTCGAGGAAGGTTTGAAGTCGGTCCTGATGACCGACCCGAAGCGCTTCATCTCCACCGAACGGTATCTCAAGGACAACCCGCGGCCGATGGTCTTCCGTCCCGGAGAAGTTCCGGCCTATTCCAACTACGGCGCTGCGCTGGCGGGCTACATCGTGGAGCGCGTTTCAGGCGAGCCGTTCGATGCCTATATCGAAAAACACATCCTCGCGCCGCTGGGCATGACGCACTCGACTTTCCAGCAACCCCTGCCGGCAAGGTGGTCGGCGGATCTTTCCAAGGGCTACATGAACGGCTCTGAAGCCCCCTGGCCGTTCGAGCTCGTCACGACCGCGCCTGCGGGAAGCCTCACGTCCACCGCAGCGGACATGGCGAAATTCATGCTGGCCTACCTGCAAGATGGGGGCTCGGGTAATGGGCGGATCCTGCGGGCGGAGACTTTTCAGGAAATGCAGCGCGAACAGGCGCGGACACTGCCGGGTTTCAGCAGGTTGAGCTACGGGTTCATCGACGAGATCAGGAACGGCAGACGGGTCATCGGGCATGGCGGAGATACGATTCTGTTCCACAACGAGGTCTTTCTGCTCCCCGAGGAGAAGGTGGGAATCTTCTTTTCGTTCAACAGCCGCGGCGCAGAGGATTCCAACTACGCGATCCGCTCGACCCTGTTCGATGAATTCATGAACCGCTATTTCCCACGGCGTGAAACCGCCCCGCCGGCCCCCACGCGCGCGACGGCGACGCAGGACGCGGCCCACATCGCCGGCCGCTACGAGAGCTCACGTCGCATCGAGACTGCATTCCTGAGCCTGTTCTATCTGCTGGACCAGACCGTGATCACGGCGAATCCAGACGGGACGATCAACGTGCCCGTGAGGCTGGCGGGCAAGATCAAGCCGTTTCGCGAAACGGGCCCCGACATCTGGACGGAAGTGGGAGGGGAGCGGCAACTCGCGTTGCAGACGATTGGAGGGCGGCGCGCCGTGATCGAAAGCGATGACCCCACTTCGATCCTGCAGGAGGTTCCCCTGCGAAAATCGAGCACATGGAACATCCCGGCTTTCGTTGCAGCGCTGATCATCCTTCTCGTGACCGTGATCCAGTGGCCGCTGGGCGCCTGGGTCCGCCGGCACTATCGAAGTCCCCTGGCCTTGAGCGGACGCGCCGCCCTGGTCTATGCGGCGCCCCGGATCGCCGCGGTCATCGGGCTCGGCTACCTGATCGGCTGGGTCATGATGCTTCGTCCGATTCTGGGGAACCACCTGGATGTGTACGACAGCACGCTCGATCCGATGCTGCGGCTGTTGCAATTCGCGGGGCTCGTGCTGATTGTCGCCGCGGCCGCTGCCCTCTGGAGCGCGTGGCACACCCTCAAAGGACCTGCCCGCCTCTCCTCCAGAATCGCAAGCGCACTCGTCGCGCTCGCGATGCTGCAGAGTGTCTGGATAGCGGTGCAGTTCCATCTCATCGGTCTGAGCGTCAGCTACTGAGGTGACGTTCCCTCAATCCTTGCGACAGAACGCTACACCGGTAGGAATCATCAGCACGTAGGCGCGCTCGCACTCGTACCTTACTTTCTGTCCACAGCCCTGCGCCTCGTAACGATCGTTGCTCATGTAGCCACCGTGCTCCGTCTGGGTCACGGTGACTTGCG
>JBDTUL010000639.1:0-3765 GCA_040007735.1 Gammaproteobacteria bacterium
CGGCCACGTGTCACGCAGTCCGTTTCCGAGGCGGCCGCGCAGGGGGATCGCTCGGAGAATGCGGAATACACCTACGGGAAGAAGCGCCTGCGCGAGATCGATCGGCGCGTGCGGTTCCTGAGGAAACGGCTGGATGGCATGGTTGTCGTCGATCGCGCGCCTTCGGATCCGAGACGGGTGTTCTTCGGGGCGTGGGTATCGCTCGAAGCGGATGACGGAGCGGTGGCGCGCTATCGAATCGTGGGGCCGGATGAGTTCGATGCCGCGCCGGGCTACATCAGCATGGATTCGCCGCTCGGGCGGGCGCTCATGAAGAAGGCGCTGGACGATGATGTAACGGTTGAAGTGCCCGGCGGGGCGCGCACGTTCACTATCGTTGATGTGGAGTACGAGAAAAGCGGCGAGCGCTGAGCAGCGCCCGCCGCGAGCTATCTATCTCAGAACACGACCCTGACGTTTTTGAACTGCCAGGGGTCGCTCTTATCGATGTCTTCGGGGAACAGGCGTTCGCGCTCGTGCAGCGGGGTCCACTCTGTGTACTCGCCGTGGAGTTTGCCGAGGTAGGGCGTGGCGATTTCCATGTTGCGACGGAAATCGATTTCGTCGGGCTCGACGACGCCGCAGTTGGGGTTTTCCATCGCCCACACCATGCCTGAAAGGCATGACACCGTGACCTGCAGGCCCGTGGCGTTGTGGTACGGCGCGAGTTTTCGCGCTTCTTCGATGCTGAGCTGCGACCCGTACCAGTAAGCGTTTTTCTTGTGGCCGGCGAGGAGCACGCCGAGCTCGTCCGTGCCGGATACAACTTCATCCATGATGAGCCGCTGACGATCCTGCACGACGAAGTTGCGGCCCGCGAACTCATGCACCGACACGACGGCGGCATCGCAAGGGTGGTACGCGTAGTGGCACGTGGGGCGATACGACACCTGCGCACCATCGCGCACAGTGTAGTAATCCGAAATCGAAATCGCTTCGCCGTGCGTGATGAGGAAGCCATGGAAGTGGCCCGCAAGCGGTGTCCACGTGCGCACGCGCGTGGCGGCACCGGGCTGCATCAGATAGATGCCGCACATGGAACCGAAGTCGTGGCGCTTGCCGTCGCGCGGGAAGTTTCGTTCGTGTGTGCCCCAGCCGAGCTCGCTGGGCTGCGCGCCTTCGGCCACGAACCCATCGATGGACCAGGTGTTCACGAACTCGTTCAGCTGCTTCGGCTTGCTCGGCACCTGCGTGTCGCGCTCCGCGATGTGCACCGTCTTGATGCCGAGCCGGCGCGCGAGATCGCCCCAGTCGCCCCGCGTTTTGGGGTTGTTCGTCTCTATGCCGATGTCGCCCGCAATGTTCAGCAGCCCCTGCTTCACGAGGTGCGAGACGAGGCCAGGATTCGCGCCATGGGTGATCACGGCTGTGGGGGCGCGCGCGTTACCGGGGCGCAGGGCCAGAGCTTCTTCACGGAGCGCATAGTTCGTGCGCTTCGCTGCGGGCACCGTCGGGTCGGTGTAACCACCCGGCCACGGCTCGATGCACGTGTCGAGGTACATGGCGCCTTTTTCCCAGCAGAGTTTGATCAGCGCGATGCTGGAAACGTCCACCGACACGTTCAGGACGAAATCTCCGCGGCCCAGCAGCGGGTTCAGGACGCGGCGGAAGTTCTCGCGCGTCAGGGCCTCTTTCACGACTCTAATGCCGTATTTTTCCGCTTCCTCGCGGCCGCGGTCGTCTGCGGTCACGATGGTGATGCGCTCGGGAGCGATGCCTATGTGCCGCAAGACCAGAGGCAGGGTGCCCTGGCCGATGCTGCCAAAGCCGATGAACAGGATCCGCCCCGGAAACTCAACGTAAATCTTGTGATTGCTCATGATGCTCCAGCGAGCGCGAGAAACGACTGCAGCCGGGCGATCAGCGCCGGCTGGGAGCCTGTCCGAGTAATGGGCGCCGTCGCGAGGGCGACCCACATCGAGCAGGTTTCGGCGATCGTTTCGCGAGCATAGCGGGCACTATGTAAGCGAAACGATCGCCGAAAGATGCCGATGTGGGGCGGCCGCAGCAGGCGACCCATTACTCGGACAGGCTCCCAAGGGCGGGCAGCCTACCAATCGAAGGCCGCGGTTGCCAGCAACCGCGGCTCGATTCAGGCACGCCAGTGCGGCGGGTATGTGCGCTCGTAGCCCGGCAAAGCTTCCACGCGCGAGATCCAGCGGCTGAGCGCCGGGTAATTCACGTCCAGCGGCAGGAAGCGGGACGACAAATCCTTTGCTTCGGGTTTATGCAGGGCACGCAGCAATGCCTGCAACCCGGGAAAGATAACAATGTCCGCTGCGGAAAGGCTCTCGCCCACCACCCAGTCGGATTTGGCGAGACGCGCCTCGATGGAGCGCGCTTCGCTTGCCACCACGTGCATGGAGCTCGCGAGTTCGTCCTGCTTCGCCGCCTGCGGATGATTGAAAAACGCATCCGTGATCCTGAGGACGTGCGCTTCCGCGTACGCCTGGTATTCACAAATGACGCGCATGATGACCCCCGCCTCCTCCGCCGAGCGGCCGAACAGCGGCGGGTCGGGATATTTCCGGTCGAGGTAATAAAGAACGGCCAGCGACTCGAACGTCACGTAGCCGCCATCTTTCAGCACGGGCACGCGGCCGCGAAAATTCATCGCCAGCATCTGCGGCGACTTGTGCTCCTGCCTGGAGAACTGCAACACGTGGCTTGTGTACGGCAGGCACTTGTATTCCAGCGCCAGCAGCACGCGCCACGAGAAAGGGCTTCCGCTGCCCCAATAGACGTCGATCGGCATGAGTTGTCTGTGTGTAGGGCGTGGCCCCGTTCAAGTCGAGAGGATTGTAGCGACAAGCCGCGAAGCCGAGAATGCACGTTCCTGCATCGCGCCCTGACGTGCCATGTACACAACGCTCATCAATGTGACGGACCTTGCCGGCCTGCTCGCCCGCACACCTGCCAACCCCGAGGTTGCCCTCCTCGACTGCCGACACGAGCTCACGCGACCGGACTGGAGCGATCGTGCGTACGCCGAAGGACACATTCCCGGCGCGCTGCAGGCGCATCTCGACCGTGATCTTTCCAGTCCCATTACCGCGCAGTCGGGCCGGCATCCGTTGCCCGATGCGGCAAAGTTCGCGGCCACCCTGAGTCGCTGGGGAATCGATCGCGACGTGCAGGTGGTCACCTACGACCAGGGAAATGGCGTCTACGCTTCACGGGCCTGGTGGTTGTTGCGCTGGATGGGGCACACGAAAGTGGCTGCGCTGGATGGCGGCTTTGCGGCCTGGCAGGAGGCGGGGCTCCCCGTGAGCACGGAACCTGGCGCACGCGCCCCGCGAAAATTCGTCGCGCGAACCGTCGAAGGCGCCGCTGTCACCACCGTTCAGTTGCAGCAGGCGCTCGCGCGCGAAGAAATCGCGCTCATCGACGCGCGTGGCGCCGACCGGTTCGCGGGCGAGAACGAGACGCTCGATCCGGTGGCGGGTCACGTGCCCGGCGCCTCGAACCGCCCGTTCGCGCGCAACGTCGATGGCCGCGGCCGCTTTCTGCCGGCCGCCGAGCTTCACCGGCAGTGGAGCGAAGTGCTGGGCGGGCGCGAGCCCGCCGCTGTGGTCGCCATGTGCGGCTCGGGTGTCAGCGCGTGCCACAACCTGCTCGCGCTCGAAATTGCCGGCCTCCACGGCGCACGGCTGTACCCCGGCTCGTGGAGCGAGTGGATTCGGGATCCGGCGCGGCCGGTGGCGCGCGGGCCCGCGTGAACCTGCG
>JBDTUL010000640.1:0-3760 GCA_040007735.1 Gammaproteobacteria bacterium
AGGCACGCCGCCCGGCGCGGCTTGGCCAACGCGAGCGCGATCCCGGCAAGCCCTTCGATCGAAGTGGCGATGCCCGACCGATCACCGAGCTCTCGGTAAATCGCGAGGCTCTGCGCGTGCATCGATTGCCCAGCCGCAAGGTCATCGCGCGCGGCGGCCACTTGGCCGAGGTTGTTCAGCGAATTGGCGATGCCCTCGCGTCCGCCCAACTCCCGGTAGATGGCCAGGCTCTCCTCGGAAAGCGCCCGCGCAGCGGCATGGTCGCCCTGGTGACGGGCCGTCACGCCGAGCCCGTGCAGCGCCCAGGCGAGCCCCGACCGATCGCCCAGCTCGCGGCAAATCGCCAGGCTCTCCTCGTAATGTGCTCGCGCGGCCGGGTGATCGCCCGTCTGGCTGCACAGGCTTCCAAGGCTTCTGATCGCGTTGGCGATGTGCCCGCGGTCGCCGAACTCCCGGAACAGCGCAAGGCTCTCCTCGCACAGCGCGCGCGCCGAGGGATAGTCACCCTGCACCATCGCCAGGCTGCCGAGATGGATCAACGAGACGGCAACGCCCCAGCGGTCCCCCAGCTCACGATCGATGCCCAGGCTCTCCTCGTGGAGCGCGCGAGCGGCTCGATAGTCGCCCAGCTCGTAGGCCAGCAACCCTTGATTGTTCAGCACCTTTCCGATGCCGCGCCGATCGCCGAGGTGTCGCCAGATCGCCAGGCTCTCTGCATACAACGCCTGTGCCGCCGGATAGTCACCTTGTTTCCACGCCAATATGCCGGCCCAATTGAGCGCCTTCGCGCGCGTTCCCGTTGCGCCCGCGGATGTTGCGGCGAGCAAGTTGGAAAGCCAGCCGCGACCTTCGGCCAGGAACCCGCGCACCAGCCAGAACCGTGACAGACAACTCGCGAGTCGCACTCCGCATTCGCGGTCCCCGGACGCGGCCGTCGACCGCGTCAACGCCGAGCGCAGGTTGTCGTGCTCGATCGCCAGCCTCTCGAGCAACGCCTGCTGGTCCTTGCCCGTCAGCTGCGGCTCGGCCGCCTCGGCCATCGCGAGAAAATACGCGAGGTGCCGTCTGCAACACGCGGCTTCCTCGCCACGCCGCTGCAGGTGCTCCGATGCGTACTGCTGGACCGTCTCCAACAAGCGGTACCGGGTCGCAGCCGCGCGCTCTTCCGCGACGACCAGGCTCTTGTCGGTCAGCGACGTGAGGAGGTCTAGCACCTGGGGTGCCTCGACGGCCTGGCCCGTGCCTATCCGTTCCGCAGCGTCGAGCGTCCAGCCTCCGGCAAACACCGACGTCGCGCAGAACAGCGCCTTTTCGGCATCGCTCAGGAGGTCGTAGCTCCAGTCGATCGCCGTCCGCAATGTCTGCTGCCTGGGCGGGAGAGTGCGCGCGCCGCCCGTCAGCAGACCGAGCCGCTGGTCGAGCCGCTGGTTCACCTCCTCGATCGACATCGACCTCACGCGCGCCGCCGCCAGCTCGATGGCCAGCGCGATGCCGTCGAGGCGGTGGCAGATGTTGGCGAGCGCAGCCGCATTCTGGTCGGTGACCGCGAACTGCGGCAGGTGGAGCTGTGCGCGCTCGCTGAACAGGCGCACGGACTCGTAATCCAGCACGCTCTGTGCCGTCGCGTCGCGCTTCGGGTTCGGAATCGACAACGACGGAACCCGATACGTCAGCTCCCCGGGCACCCCCAGCCGCTCCCGACTGGTTACGAGAACCGTTATCGTCGAACATTGCCGCAGCACCGTGTCGGCCAGAGGGGCGCACGCCGCAAGCAGGTGCTCGGCGTTGTCCAGCACCAGCAGCAGTTGCCTCGACTGGAGGTAATCGGTCAGCGTTTCGGTCAGGCTTCTACCGGGCTGCTCCTGCAGTCCGAGCGCGGTGATCACCGCCTGGGGCACGAGCTCCGGGTTCCAGAGCGCGGCCAGCTCGACCAAGCAGACGCCGTCGCGATAGTCCTCGAGCATCGCCGCGGCGACTTGCATCGCGAGCCGTGTCTTGCCGACGCCGCCCGTGCCCGTCAGCGTCAGCAGCCGCTTGGCCCGCAACAGCTTCTGAAGCTCCGCGAGTTCTCGCGCCCGACCGACGAACGATGTCAGCGGTTCGGGCAGGTTCGAACGTGCACCGGCGCCGCCCGTCGTTTTCGCCGGCAGCCCAGTGACGGGTCCCGCGAACCGATAGCCGCGCGTGGGCAGCGTCTCGAGCCAGCGCTCGCCGCCAGCTGCCAATGCCAGCGCGCGCCGGATCGCCGAGATCTGCACGGCGAGATTGCTCTCCTCCACGACGACGCCGGGCCACGCCGCTTCCATGATGCGTGGCTTCGGCACGAACTGCGGCGCTGATCGCACCAGCACCGTCAACACGGACACGGCCCGTTTACCCAGGGTGACCGGTGTCCCGTCCTTGGAGAGCACGCAGGTTTCCGCATCCAGCAGAAAAGGCCCGATCCGGTAGGCCTCGGTCACGCTCGCTCCATGCAAAGGACAGCTTCCCAAATGCGCGATTCGTAAGGGCAGGTTGCAGCGGCATTGCAACCGACCGAATGTAGTTTAAGGAAACTTTTAGGCCTTTTTCAAGACATCGGCGCGGTTTCGGAGAAAGCTTGTGCCGCCGATCGTGCCGACCGGTACGGATCCGGGGCGACCGCAAGCCCGGCCCCGGAGCCAATCGCAACGATGCTGCCAAGACCAATCTGGAGAATCTCATGACCCTGCATACGATTTTCGATTACCTGAAGCGTCATCGGCCGTTGACGGGCGTAAGCGTCATCGGACTGGGCCTCGCCTTGTTTGTCGTTGATCATTCGATGGTCAAGCCAACCGAACCGTTGTTGCTGTCGTCGTCGAGCATCGCCTCCGCGCAGGCGGCCGTGCTTTCGACTTCCGTTTCGCAGGCAGACGCGTTGCCGGGTCCGTCGTCCGCACAGCGGTTCCAGGTGACGTTCGACGAACGAAATGATGGGACCGATGGTTCCCGCGAATGCGCGCCTGACAACGGAATCAGCGTCGCCTGTGTCTACAACTGAGGCGCCCATCCCTCCGGACGCCCCGCATTGCCGGCAGCAATTCCTTTCCCGGCTAGTACCGAAGGAGCAGTCGATCATGAAACAGCTGCGAGTCCCGGCAGCACGAAGCAGTCCGCGCCCCACCAGCGAGACACCGGGCAAACCCGGTCACCAGCCGGGTGGCAGAAACAGGAAGCGGCGTTTGTTGAGGGAAGTTCTGCCGGACCCCGTCGCGCCCTCCGGCGCCGCGAGAAAGAGCGCCGCAGGTCTTGCGCTACTGACCGTTCTCGTCGCATTCGTGCCCAGTATGACCCATTTCAACGCGGTCGATCGAAGCGGGTCCTACCGCGGCGGCAGCACGCCGTCGACAACCGAGGCCGGGCGCGCCGCCGCGCATCGGAAGGCGATCTTCGACGAGCGACGTGCGCGCTTCGAGCGCGATGCTCCTCCGCGCGTCACCGGGAATTCGATACCAAGATAATTGTCGCCGACCAGGCAGCCGCTACTGATCACCCGGTATGCCGCCGCTACGAGAGTGACGGGCTGGACGGGTTGATCGATTTGCGGGTGGGCCAGGTATTTACGCGGCGGGCGCCGCTCGATGGGTGCTGCGCCTGTGAACCGTCACCTCGCCATCTCCCATGCTGGGCGCGTGCAGTCGCAGCGAGCCAAAAAAAAGTTCCAGGCCTCCGACCGCTTATTTAGTGGCGAGCACCTCGTCGTAGCCGTCGAATGTCCCGTCGCGCTTGTTCAGCACCT
>JBDTUL010000641.1:0-3752 GCA_040007735.1 Gammaproteobacteria bacterium
TTGCGCACGATCTGGTAACCGGCGACCCCGGAGCCACCGGGGTCGGTGGAGGCAACCCAGTCGAGATTCACAAGAGTCGAGGAGGGCGCGCCGGCCACGAGCATCGTGGGCGCGGTGGGCGGAGTCCGGTCCACGGAAATCGGTGCGGACTGCGCGGATGTATTGCCGCCGGAATCGTAGGCGGAGAGCGAGTACTGATAGGAAATGCCAGCCACCACCGTCAAATCCGAATACGTGGTGCCACTTGCCGTGCCGATCTGCGCTCCATCGCGAAATATATTGTAGCCGGCCAGTCCCACCACCCCGGTATCGGTCGACGCCGTCCATGACAGGTCGACACGAGTCGCTGAAATTGAGATTGCCGTCACCCCCGTGGGCACCGAGGGCGCCACGTTGTCCCCGATCGCTGCCGTTACACGGTTGCCGGCAGCATCGAGAGTGTGGGTGAGCACCGTTCCGTCGCTATAGGAGGCAGTGACGAGTCTGCCGGCGTTGTCATAGCCGTAGGTTGCAGCTCCCGGAACTATCGCGGCTGCGCCGGTAGTCGCGCTGACAACCGCCGAGTAAAGACTCTTGTTAGTGTTCGCATCCATCGCACGGATCTGATAGCTGTAGGAACTTGAAGCGGCAAGACCTGTGTCGCTGAAGGAATTGGCTGTCGGCGTTGCGATCTGGCTGAACAACACGCAATCGACGCCCTGACACCGCTCCACTAGATAGCCCGTGACGCCGACGTTGTCCGTGGGCACGGTCCAAGCCACGTTGATCTGGTTGGTGCCCACCGCAGTGGCACTGGGCGCCACAGGCGCACCGGGCACCTGTGAGTCCGCGAGAGCCTGAATTTCCGTAAGACTCAGTACCCGGTTGTAGACACGCACATCATCAATCTTCCCGTTCGTCGTGCGCGTGCCGGTATCGATATTCCCAATTCGGAGCACGGCGGCAGTGTCGCTGTTGCGTGCACCGGAAGCGTTATCGGTCGACGCATAGCCCACCTCCGCTCCGTTTACGTATATTTTGATGCCCGTGCCGAGCGTGGTGCCGTCCCAGGTGACAAGGACGTGCGCCCACGTGTTGGTGTTCACGGGAATCACATTGATTGCGCTGATTCGGTCGAGGTCCGCCGTCGCGAAGTCCACAGCGAATTCGAGCTGATTCGTTCCCTGCGTAACCAATCGCCAACCGGCGGTTGGATTGCCTCCAGTACCCTTCTGCAGCAGCCTGCCGAGACTTCCTTCACCGAGCGAGGTGAGGTTTACCCACGCACTCACTGTCATCTGCGTGAGCGTCCCCAGCGTACTGCCGCTACCGCAGGTCAATGTATCGTCCACACCGTCGAAGCTCAGTGCGCCGTTTATCCTGCCTGTCGTCCAGGCAGGCGCCGGACTCGCCGTGCAGTGGTTTGCATTACCTGAGCTGTCTTGAGGAGCCGTGCCGGCGGCTTCATCGAACTTCCAGTACCCCACCGGACCGGTCTGCGCATAGCTCGACGCGGAGAAAAGCAGCGATACAAGCAGCAGCAGATGCACGAGCATCAGATGCCTGGCGACATTGTTCTGAGTCACACGAACCCCTGTAGAGCGAACGACCCGCGGCCTCGCCGCCAGAAGCGCGCTTCTTGTTCTACACAGCCGAATCATCAGGCAAACACATCCCGCGGAGTCCGAAGCCTCCCGTAGCTAACAGGATTCTATTTCCATGCCGCAGGTCTTGTGGAAGCGGCGGATTCCTACGTCTTTAAACGATCCCTCGATGGCGCCTCCCTGCCATTTGTGCGAGTCGCGCCGCGCACTCGTCACAACGTTCTTGTATTTAGTTCAACGCAGTCTACGTCAGGTACAAAGCATTGCAATATCTTCAGGCCTAAAATTCAGAAATTATTTTTCGCTTACCGAGGTGATTGTCTGTTCGAACGCGATACAACTGGAACATACGAACGCCATTCGAATATTTGGAGGGGCTTGCGCGTGCTGCCGGTCAGTCGAACGACGCTCTTCCGACATCGCTCGAAATTTCCTCGCCGCGCGCATGCCTCCAGTCGCACGACTTCACCGATGTGCGAGGTAGCGCTACTGCTCGATGATGCCGCGACACCCGCTGAAGTGTTATCGCCACGAGACAGTAACCACCGGTGCCCTCCGAGCTGGCGATCATCGGCCAGTTCCAGCGCTCGCTGTACCACGGGAGGTGCAACCCCAGCCGCAGGCGCGCCCGCGTGCGTGAATACAGTGAAAGCGGCGAACAGGCTGTCATCGATATCTCCAGCCCCGAATACCTGGAGCAGTTCTTCGACTGATTCGAACGGTCCGTTGCGAGGCGAGAAGCTCAACCCGGCGGCAAGGTATTCGCGTCTCTCCGCCCCCTGTTCCCGCGGCACGTCGTCGGCATCCTTCCAATCCTCGATGCGATTGGCCATCGCGCGCGCCCTCTTCTCCGGCCAGCCATTTGCGGCGAAAACCGCATAGATGAGCTCCGGGTCGGCGAGGTTGAGGTCGAGGAGGCCCGCCTCGAGCTCCATTTGGCAATCCACGTCACCCCCCGCAAGAATCATCCGCACGCTCTGGCCGGCGCGAACACGGCCAACGCCTTGTGGTGGGGCAATCAGACGCAACAGGGTGATGCGAATTGCGCTGTCCGCAACGCTATCCAGTTGAACAGACTGTGCATATCGCTGAGCAGCTCGCCTGTGGCTCACACTGACGGTGGCTGCCGTCGTGGCAAGTAACGTGAGCACTGCGATGAGCCACAGCACCGCGATGAGTGCCATGCCCCGCGCGCGCTCAGGGGCCGGGGGGCCGGGCATCCAGCGAGTCGCCATGAGTGTCGGGCTGAACGAATTTTTTCTGCCAGACCGGCAGTTCCTTGCGCAAACCACGGAACTGTTCGCGCAGGTCGCTCATCACCTGATCCGACTCGCTCTCGGTGCGCACCACGTGCGGCGTCATCAGTACGATCAGCTCGGTCCGGCGCCCCACTTTGCTGGTAGAGCCAAACGCGTGCCCAAGTACCGGTATCTTGCGTAGAAAAGGAATCCCACCGCCGCCATTCGAGCGAGATTCGCGAATGAGTCCGCCGAGCGCGATCGTGTCGCCGTCGCGAACGGCGACGGTGCTCGAGATCTTCCGCTGCTGAATGGTCGGAGAATCGATGCCGGAACTGGTCGTCGTGGCGACGTCGCTTACTTCCTGCGCAACCTCGAGAATCACCCGCCCGCTTTTGTTGGCGCGGGGTGTCACGCGCAGAATGACGCCTGTGTCGAGCAGTTGTACGGAATTGACGATTGGAGCCGCCCCATCGGCGACGGAAATGGCGGATTGCACGGCGATAGGCACCTGGTCGCCCACCTGCAGGCTTGCTTCGCGGTTGTTCAACACCATGAGTTTCGGGGCGGAGAGAACGCGCACATTGGTGAGCGACTCGATCGCGTTCAGAACGGCCCGGATATCCGTTCGGCCGGTGAAGAGATATGAGAAACCCGGGAACTGCGCATTGATGGTGCCGCCACTGGACTCACTCAGAACCAGCGGCCCGTCTCCCCCTTTGAACGACCACTGGAGCCCGTACTTGATCTCATCGGTGAGGGTGACTTCCGCGATCGACGCTTCAATGAGCACCTGAATGGGCAGCACATCTAGTCTTTTGAGCGCCGCCTCGATCACTCCGAACTCACTTGGTGAGGCCAGGATCAGAAGCGAGTTGTTCTCTTCACTCGGAACGATCTTGAGGGAGCCTGCCTCCATGGACGAGGTGGG
>JBDTUL010000642.1:0-3749 GCA_040007735.1 Gammaproteobacteria bacterium
AGCAGCGGTCCGCTCCAACTGGACGTACAGCCCAAACCGTGGCACAACAGACAGGACGGCCTCGGCGTGTCGGAGCCCGAGGCAGTCACGAGGGTCCGGAGGTTCAGTCCGGACCCTCACCCTCAGCCTGCTCAGCCTACGCGATCGCTCCCCGCGACATCACAGAGGCCGTGGACGCTGCCGGACCCATGGACGCGCGGACGCGCCCACAGGTCCTTGCAAAACCGCGCTGACGCGGTTTTGCACAAGCGCCCACCGTCATCCTCGAATAATGGTCAGAAGACCGGATCGGAAAGACCCGGCCGAGAGAAGTCCAGAATTCTACGTTTCTACGTGGTCAGCGACAGTGGCGAACCGTAGCGCGATTCAGGCAGGCTCGATGTTGTGCGCACCGAGTTTGACGAGCGCATTCGTGATGGTGGCGCGCAGACAGTCGAGGCACAGCGCCGGCTCTGAACCGACAGCGCCTCTCACATGAAAAGCGACCCGAACGACATACGAATCCGCAGGTGCGTTGGCTGTCAGCCACCGTTGGTAACCTGGCGTCCGCACGGAGGCTGCGCCGCACCGCTCGCACGAGGCTGCGGCGTCACACTCGACCGCGTCCTTCGCCTTAATCGTCGCCGTCCGCCGGATCGCTGAGGACATCTGGTATCTCTCGATCTGACCGAGAACTCCGCCCGTGTGCTGATTTCAGTCGAAAGGATGCAATGATCGTACCCCTCCCAACTCACGCCAGAGCCACCCGTGGGAACCGGGTCTGGCCGGCGGCGATCCCGCGACTTAGAGGAGCCGCGAGGCCGAAGACGCGATCGTCGTGGTCACGATCGGGTCGGGCACTCACACTGGGTGTCCGGGCGTCACCAGGTGGATTCGCGACCTGCTCCATTCCGATATGTCGACGCAGCGGCGGTTCGGCCGCAACGTTTCCACACCCCGCAGCGTGAGGAAGGCACGGCACAGCGTGAATCGGGACGCTCACTCGCGACCAAGGCACACCACGGCTCGAGCCCGCATCGTCGAGCGGCACGTGAACCTCCACACAATAACAAGGGTGGGGGAGAGCGAGAGGCGCTGATCATTGGCCGGTCGGCCGCCGGGACCGCGATCCGCCCGACTGGGGGTGGGAGGCGCCGGCATCGGTGCGGCGGCTGGCCGGGTCGTGGGATTGCTCTACGACCTGATGACATGTGAGAGAAGCTCTGACGGCCTGCGCACCGAGCGGACACGATGGCCGTTTAGTAGGAACTGCACGTCACGCTCATCAAGTAGAGCCCCTCGAGAGACTTGTCCGCGGATACACTTGGCGCGGAAATCGCGTGGTGCGTGGGACATGGACACCGACACTCTTCTGATAATCGTAATTGTAGTTCTGGTGCTCGGCGGCGGCGGGGTCTTTCTGGGCCGTCGCTAACTCCTTTTCCACCCCAATTGCGGACCGCCGACGAGGGCGAATCAGCGACGGGGCTATCAATACCGAGACGTCGTGACCGATTTTCGAGCACCGAGGGGCGGATGGGCATGTACTCGCCTGGGAGCACTATAGGTTCCTATTGGAATCCTCCGTCTCTTTTGAGGGAGCGTCGGCGACCCAGTTCATCCTCCGTTCATCGGCTGAAGACTACTCTGAGTCGTGATTGCAACAGCTGTCCTGTGCGAGCGATGTCTCGACCAAGAGGCTGTGCAGAGGCCCGGATATCAACGATGGTTCACGGCCGATGCCCCCGCCGATCCGTATACCGTGCGCGCCCTATTCAGCGTCAACAATACCGACGGCGGTGAGCCAGCGCTCTGTCTCACCTGCCTGCGCCTGGCGATCACCGACGCGCTCGTCACATTGTGTCCACAACGCTTCGAGCTCGCCTGAATGGCACGACGGTTCGACACCGCTGCCAGTGTCCGCGTGGTATCACACCGCAGGTGCGTGTGGCTCTTGTTCGACGGATGGCTTTTGCTGCTGCTCGCGCAGATGGTCCCCGCGTACGGGATTGTTCTCCAGATCGGCGGGGCGGGTCTTATCGTGGCTGGTGCGGCGCCCTTGGCGCGGCAGGCGCTTGCGAGGCGCGACTGAAGCCCTGTGGGGCGAGCGGTCTGACGCGAACGACTGCCCTCCTTAATTTTAGTTCCGGTTGTGGCCTTTTTCGCGACCGCGGGTGACTGAACTCGTGATTGACGACGTCGGCGCAACGACAATCTGAACTGTGAACTGGCGCCCTCCTTCATCGGGAGCACGCGTGGATAACACCGCCCTGCTGACGGTCATCATCGTGGTGATCGTCCTGACGGGCGGCGGCATCTATCTCGAATCGGCGTTAGGTCTGTCGCCCGGGCCTCATGCGTTCGACGTATGGCGTATTGGAAAGGACACTGCCGTGCCACCAAGCCTGATGCCGCGAAAGCCGTTACCGCGCATAGCGTGGGCACTGCCTCGGAACACCGCATCGGTGGCGTCCGGGATCCTCGCAGTCGTCGTCCTGCTACTTGTGACCTTGAAGTTGTCAGGCGTCCGCATTACTGAGAACACGCCGCGCAACGCCACGGTGATCGTTGATGACGTACGGCGCGTCTACACGTCTCCACCATGCATGGAACACCCAGCGATCAGGTCAAGGGGAGAATTCCGGTCGCGCGCTCGCACCGTCACCATCGCCGAGGCGCGCCGGCTTCGTTATAGCCAGGACAGCTGGTGTTCGCGCCTGCCTCAGGGATTTGGCGGCAACACCTGGTCCATTCCGCACTATGCAATGATTCGGGCCGGCCTACTATCGCAAGGCTCTCGTTGGAACCCTGATGGGTCCTGGAGGTGGTAGAGTTTCGGCTCCGATTTCCAACGCGGCGTCCAAGCTGCTGTGCGTGGCGAATTGCAAATTGCTGACCCGACCGCCTTGAGCTCGCCGTTGTCATCGATACTGACGCGCGACGCGAGGGGGCCGTGTGCAGAACGGTTACTGTCGGACTGACTTGAAGTCGGCTCTCCCTCAGAGTTGGTGCAGGTAGCAAAGACCAATGTCCCCCGAGGGGATTCAGGAATTATCGCGCAATGACACCGGGGTGTTCACTACGGTTCGAGGAGAGCAGGAGAGGCTCGTGCGCCACGCGGTGGTCGCCGCGAGCGCGGGTCCTCATCGCACCGGGCTGGGCGCTGTCCTGAGCGGTAAGAGCCGGGCACGCAGGAGTTCAACAATCGCGCACCCGTACATCTGGCGTTTGAGTGTTTTTAGACGATTGATGTGGCCTTCGACCGGGCCGTTGCTCCACGGCTCGGTCACGGCGCCTTCCACGGCACTGAGATCTAGTCGCAGCGTGCGCACGAACGCAGGCGCCTCTCTCTCGGGTCGGCCTCCTGGGCCTTCCGACGGAAGTAGGTCGACGGGGCGATCGGCAGGACGGCGCAGATCGGCTCGACCCCGTAGGCTGGGCGATGCTGATCGATGAAGGTGATCATCCTTTCGGTCGGCGGTCGAGCTCCGCCTGTGCGAAATACGCCGAGGCCTTGCGCAGGATCTCGTTCGCGCGTTTCAGCTCCATCACTTCGCGCTCCAACGCCTTGAGCCGTTGACGCTCGTCGGTGGTGAGCCCGGCTCGCTGACCGCCGTCGCGTTCGGTCTGCCGCACCCAGCGGCGCAGCGCCTCCACCGAGCAGCCGAGTTTCTCGGCGACGGATCGCATCGCCATCCACTGTGACGGGTAATCCGCGGCGTGCTCTTGCACCAGCCGCACGCCTCGCTCACGTAACTCGGGTGAATACT
>JBDTUL010000643.1:0-3732 GCA_040007735.1 Gammaproteobacteria bacterium
GGGCCGGCTTGCGCCGCCGGCTGCGCCCGAAGTGCGCGCCCCCGCCGCGCCGTTCGCACCCTCAGCCGCATTTCCAGCGCCCGTGCCTCGGCCCTCGCGAGCACCGGCCGCGCCGGCGCCTTCACCCGCGCCGAAGCCCGCCGCCCCTTCACCCGTTCCGCCAGCTGCCGCGCGCTGCGCCTCGAACCGCTTGCGTGCTTCCGCGCGCATCTCGTCTGTCGGGCGGAAGCGCAACGCGGAGTTCGGCACCATCAGAACATCAGTCGCCTGGCCCGTGAGGAAGTCCAGCGTTGCCGTCATGCCCGGCAATAGCTTCCCGCTGCTGTTGGAGACGCGCACGACGACCGTGTAGTTGACTACGTTCTCAGTAGTCTTCGACTGCAGCCGAACCTGCTTCACCTGGCCCGTGAAGTTCTGATTCGGATACGCCTGCACCGAGAATCGAACGTCCTGCGCTTCGTGAATGGCACCGATGTCACTCTCATCCACCGACGCCAGAATCTGCATGTGCGAAAGATCGTTGGCGATGAGGAACAACTGCGGCGTGGACATGCTCGCGACGACGGTCTGCCCGACATCGACGTTGCGCTCGACGACGATGCCATCGATGGGCGCGAAGATCTCAGTGTAGGAAAGATTCTGGCGCGCACGGTCGAGCGTCACCTGCGCGGACTTCACGTTGGCGCGCGCCACGGCGAGCGTGTATTTGGCCGTGTTGAACTCGATCTCGGTGAGCACCTTTCTCTGGAACAGGTTCTCGTTGCGCTTGTATTCCTGGTCCGCCTGCTCGAGTTGTGCGTGGTTGCGCTCGAGGCCCGCCTGCGCATCGCGCACGGACTGCTCGAGGAGCGTGGCGTCGATGCGCGCGATGAGCTGGCCCTTCTTGACGCGATCGTTGAAGTCCACGTTGATGGCGACGATCTTGCCCGACACCTGCGTGCCCACCTGCACCGTCGTCACCGCGCTCAGTGTTCCGGTGGCCGAGACGGCCGCTTCGAGGTTGCCGCGCTCCACTGCCGCGAAACGATAGGTGGGCTTGTCGTTGCCGGAGGCGTTTCGATAGGCCCACAACCCGAGGGCTGCGACCACGAGCGCGGCGACGCCCACAACAATCGGTTTTCTGCTCATGGATATAACGCTGTCTCTGGCGAAGCCGCAGATTTTAGTCAAACGCGCAACGCGGCGCGTTCCTGAAGTGTTACTAAACGCAGCGGCGCGTTTCCGGGCCGTCAAGAATCGTCAAGGTGCGCAAAACCTGCGTATTGTGCGGCCTGCGCATGACCTTTGCCTGAACTCGCAGGCGGCCGTCGTGTCGAATTGCCATTCAGGTCATTGCCAGGTGCTCACATGATTCCTTCCCGTTGCAACAGATGGCTCGGTGGCCTTGCCGTAGCCCTGGTCGCCCTTACCCTGGGTGCGTGCCAGACACGTCCTGAGGTGCGTACCCAGAGCGCACCCGCGCTGGATGTCACCCAGTACCGGACCTTCGGTTTCGTCGAGCACCTCGATACGGACAAGGCCGGCTACAGCACGCTGATTACCCGCTATTTGAAGGATTCCGTCACGCGCGAGATGGTGGCGCGTGGTTACACCCAGAGCGAAACGCCCGATGTGGCGATCAATTTCACCACGGGCGAGAAGGATAAAGTGGAGGGCACCACAGGCCCCAGCCTCGGTGTAGGCTACAGCCGATGGGGATATCGTGGATTCGGTTGGGGGCTGGGTTACGGTGGCCGCGACATTCGCACGGTCACCGAAGGCTCGTTGACCATCGACGTGGTGGACCAGAGCCGCAAGGAACTCCTCTGGACGGGCACGGCCTCCGGCACGCTCACGAAGAAAATCCAGAACAACCCGCAGCCGGCAATCGATCAGGCGGTCACCGCCATCTTCGCGAAATATCCGAAGCAGCCGCTGGTAGCCAACACCACGCCGAAGTGATTTTTCGCTCGGCGGTCATCCTTCTGGCCGCGGGCGCGTTATGCGCCTGCGGCGGATTGAAGACCCTCAACCCCGAGGCGCCCGCCGGCGTGAACCTCGCGGGCACGTGGAAACTCAATCGCCAGGCCAGCGACGACCCGCAGGCCATGCTCGATCGCATGCGCCAGGAGGCGATGAAACACATGCGCCGCCGCGGCTACGGCGACCCAAACGATCCATTCAACGATGAAATGGACGACGGCATCGACGACGGCACCCGCCAGCAAGGCCGATCGCCGGACGGCAGCGGCGGTTCCGGCCGATCGCGCGGCCAGCGCGGGCCGAGCCAGAGCCAAACGCCCGAACGCGACAACGAACTGCGCGGCCGATACATGCAGCGCTCCACCTACGGGAAAGCGCTCGGCGGGCAGCTGAATCTCGAAGGGTTCACCATCGAGCAGACGCCCAGCCGCATCTCGTTCATCGGCAGCGATTGGCGCCGCAGTTTTACGCCTGGCACCCTGAGCGTGGTGTCGGTGGCAGACGGCGTCGCCGACCAGAGCTCCGGCTGGGAAGGCCGGGAATATGTGATAGAGGTGCGGCCGCAGGTCGGGCCGCGCGTGCTCGAACGCTACGGTTTGTCCGCCGACAACCACCAGTTGGTGGAGAAAATCACGCTCCAGGAAGAAGGGCTGCCGAAGCTGGAATTCACACGAGTGTATGAACCGGGGGTTCTGACCCCGCGCGGCGCGCCCACCAGCAACTGAAAGAGCCTCGGGTGCACCTCGGCGGACCGCAGGTGCAGCTCGAAACGCCCCCTTTGCGGCCCGGGCCATCCCTCTTCTATCCTGCATGGACTTCTTTCGCACACCTCGCCCACAAGGAGATCCCGCGCCGTGGATCGGCTCGCCACTCCGCCGACAGCCGCGGGGCTCACCCTCGAGGCTCAGTCCGAGCGCGTTCCACTGCGCCGGAGCGACTGGCTGTTCATCCTGGGCTTCTGGACCTTCATCGCCCTGCTGACCTCGGCCAACACGCTGGTCGACCCGGGCGGACGCAACTTCCCTGTGATGCCCACCGCGCCCGTCGCGGTTGCCTTCATCGAGGCGTACCTGTGGGCGGCGGTCACTCCCATCGTGTTTTCGCTCACCAGCGCCTACCCGCTGGAGCGAGGCAACCTGCTGCCGCGTATCGCGCTGTTCTTCATCGTGGGCATGATCATCTCCGTGGCCATGGACGTGGCGACCGGCTTCATGCGTTTCGATGTGTTCCATATCGCCACCGGACGGTTTGCCGATTCGGGTGCGATGTGGCGCCTGCGGCACCTTTGGTTCATGAATGAATTCCTGGTGTACGTGGCCATCCTGGCAGGCGGCGTGGCTCGCGATTACTCGCTGCGATATAGGTTGCGGCGCGAGCAGACAACGAGGCTGCAAACCCAGGCCGCGCAGTTGCAGGCGCAGCTCGCGGACGCGCGGCTCGCAGCCCTGCGCACTCAGCTGAACCCCCACTTCCTGTTCAACACATTGCATGCGGTCTCCGCGTTGGTGGAGCGAGACCCGCGTGGCGTCCGCCGCATGATTGCTCGCCTGAGCGAGCTGTTGCGCACCACCCTCGATGGCGGGGATGAGCAGGAAGTGCCGCTCTCGCAAGAGCTCACGTTCACCCATCGGTACCTCGAGATCATGCAGATTCGCTTCCAGGGGAAGCTTGCAATCGAATCCCAGATCGAGCCGGGCGTGCTCGATGCGCTGGTGCCCAATCTCATTCTGCAGCCGCTCGTAGAGAACGCTATCAAGCATGGCGTGAGCA
>JBDTUL010000644.1:0-3713 GCA_040007735.1 Gammaproteobacteria bacterium
CTATCTCCTGGTTGATGATTTCATCGGGCAGGGAGGGACGCTGGCGAACCTCATCGGGTTCATCCACAGTTTGGGTGCCCAAGCTGTCGCCGCCACGGTCTTGACCGGGAAACCATACTCCGCCAATCTTGCCCCGGACGACGCGCTCATCCGCGCCTTGAGAATTAAACATGGGCGAGACCTCGAAGACTGGTGGCGAGACAGGTTCGGGTTCGGCTTCGACTGCCTTACCCGGTCGGAAGCTCGTTACCTCGA
This sequence comes from Gammaproteobacteria bacterium, assembly GCA_040007735.1. Classification (GTDB taxonomy): domain Bacteria; phylum Pseudomonadota; class Gammaproteobacteria; order Steroidobacterales; family Steroidobacteraceae; genus JADGHX01. The sequence continues at coordinate 256 of JBDTUL010000644.1, forward strand.
AAAATCCCCGGATGCTCAAGCCGTTCGAGATCGAATTGTTGCAGCAGGACTTGAAGGCGGCGCTGGCCCGTCTCCGGGCGGCGCGCGGCCGGTAGAGCCCAGCGCAGGCGCTTGAGCCGCGAGGCATCTGCAAAGTCGCGTGCCGTACGGCCTGCTCGCTCACCGTATTTACATAAGGTATCGAGCGTCGTAGTTCGGCTGCCGGTTCCAGTGTCGTCCAGGGGGCCGCGATCTACCGATCACGAGATTTTGTGCGCGCCCGTCGCGTCTACAATCTGTTGAAGGCTCGTGAGAGCTATCAAGAGCCGTTTACCAAGTGGGGTACTTTTCGGGGTACGCGCAGCTGTCTTACGGAGAAAACTTTGCGCATTCAAATAGTTAAGAGCCCAGATCGGCCGACACCTTCTCCGCCACTGGCGTCCACTGCGTTCCGCTGGCAGCCACGCGGCGGTCTGGGCACGTTTGCGGGCACGCGACCAACAAAGATTGGCATGCCCTCAAAAATCGAGAAATCGGCGTGCCCTCACCGAAGTGCCAATCCGAAATTCGCCCTGTGCGGGTTGGCGCGCGACTGCCCCCCTTGCCCGAGAGAGCTTCGCATCACCTCCCGCTGGCCAGGCCAGCGCCTCTCGCCTTGAGCAAATAGGGACATCTCATGCTGACGGAAGCACTAATCGGGCAACCGAAGATCGACTCTACGCTGCAACGCTTGCCGCCAATGAGGCGCAAACGAATGCAGAAGCGGCCAATCGCGCCAAGGACGACTTCATTTCGGCTGTCGACGCCGGGCTGCTGGTGCTAATTTGCTGCGGTCGCGCTGGCGAAAGACGCTGCGGCGTACGCGCCGCTCTTTTCGAAAGGCATTCCCGACTCGAACCCAACTTGGCTCGCCGTCGCCGGCGCGCAGGTTCAGCCCGGCAGCGACACGGAGTACGCGAACGGCAACTGCGCGCACAACGATCAGATTGCCGCGACGGCACTTACCGCGCTCGGTCTGGACTGGAAAGCGTTCGACCCGCAGGCTGGCGCGTCGCTGCGAGTGTTCCGCGAGCGCTGATCTCACGGAACACTCGCCAGGCCTACTTCGCATAGAGCGAGCGCAGCCCTCGCACCACCGATGTTCCCATGACGTCCATGTGTCCCATTCCGGGGTGAAATTCGATCGTCATCTTGAGCCCAGGGTACTGGCGGGTGGCAAGCACTCCGGACAGATGCGACATCCCGCTGACAATCTCCCCCATCCCCTCGAGATCAGCATCTGACGCCTCGAGCACGCCCGACGCGAAATAGACACCGATCGCAAGATCTTTGTGGGTCTTCGCGTAGGCGGCTTCCTGTCTGAAGATTTCGCCGTGACCATATGCCATCGCGGGACTCGAGACGATGTACTTGTTGAACGGCGTGTTCGGCTGGAATATCGCCCACGACGTGAAGAACCCTCCCGCCGAGAGACCGAACAGACCGAGTTGAGCGCGGTCGATCGGGAACTTCGCCGCCAGCAGTGGAATCATTTCAGTCGCGATCGCTGTCAGAAACTTCTGGGATCCGCCGGTGCATCGACCCTCCGGCGAGTTGAACTTCTTGCAATAGCTCTCGACGCCCAGTCCGAATGAGTCCTTCCGATCCCAGCCCGGTGGCGAGAACTCGTAGATCCGTCGTCTGGTGTGCTCGTCTTCACCCTCTTCGAGCGAGGTTCCTACGCTGATGATGAATAGCGACGTGATTGCGCCGGCAAGCGTCGCTGCCGACTCGCGGACGTTGCCGAAGACGAAATCTCCGTCCGTGACGATCAGGGCCGGGTACTTCTTTCCATCTCCCGCCTTGTAGCCTTGCGGCACGCCTACGTTGAGCGAATAGCGGACGCCCATCGAGGGCGACTGGAACGTGAAAGACTCGACGCCGCCGTTCGGTACCGGCCGCGACTGAAGCTGCGCATGCGCGCAGGCAGAGCCGAAGGCAAGCAGGAAGACTGCGACGACAGTTGCTGTTTTCATTCGATTCCTCACGCTGCGCGTACCGCGGTGCTGTTCACACCGCTTTCCAATAGTCTTTGATAGCGCTCTTGGAGTCGCACTGTAATGGGGCCGGCGCGTCCGGTTCCTATCACTCGTCCATCGAGTTGAACAACCGGAACGATGCCTCCCGCCGTGCTCGAGAGAAACACTTCATCGGCGTTGTACAGGTCGAATACCTGCACGCGATTTGCCCCACAAGGCAAACCTGCGTCTCTCGCCATCTCCATGACGGTATCTCGAGTGATGCCCATCAGGATGTTGTCCGCGGGAGTCGACAACGCCCCGCGCTTCACAGCAAATACGTTGTAGCCGGGCGCTTCGCAGACGTATCCCTCCATGTCCAACTCTATGGCGTCGTCCGCGCCGGCTTCATTGGCTTCCATGCGCATCAGCACGTGGTTGAGGTAGTTGCACGACTTGATCCGGGTGCTCGTGCATTCATTGGGCACACGGCGCATAGAGGAAACAATCATCTTGATGCCGCTGTCGCCGGAGGCGCCCGCCTGGGACATGTAGGGAACGGCGAATACGATGACGCCCGGGGTGCAGTTGTAAGGGCTCAGCAGCGGCTGTGCTCCCACGCCACGTGTCACGACGATCTTCACGTATGCGCTCTGAAGTCTGTTACGGGACACCGTTTCCAGGATGATGTGTTTGATTTCATCCTTGGTGTGCGGTACGTGCAGCTTGATCGCATGAGCCGACTCGTAGAGCCGGTCCACGTGTTCATTCAACTTGAAGACGCGATTATTGTAGGCACACATCGTGTCGTAGACCCCGTCCCCATACAGGATCACGTGATCGAAGACGGAAATCCTGGCCTCGGCCCTGGCGCAGAATTCGCCGTTGACATACAGGATGGGCTCCGTCGAGGGTTCATTGGAGGTCACGCTCGCTGCTTCCTTCTGGGTGTGTTGCCGAACAAGTGCGCTGAGTTCATTTCGATCCGGACCGGGCAGTGAGCGCGCCATGCAATACCTCGTCGGCTGAATGCCCAACGATGGTTTCGTAGCTCGCCGGGTCTGTGGCGCCTTCTGTGACAATCAACAGAACGCGGCTCTGGTCGTCGAGACCTAGCGCCTTGCGTCGCGCTTCGGCGGAGAGCGCAACCATCAAGGCGCCGAGGCCGGCCGCTCCTGCCTCTCCAGCAATCACCGGTGGGTCGCCATTCGTTCCCGCGGCCAGAATGCGCATTGCCGACAAGGCCGCTGCATCGGCAATGGTCACAAAATCATTGCAGCCAACCTGGAGCACTTCCCACGCTAGTGTTGAAGGTCTTCCGGCGGCGAGGCCGTAAAGTTGCGTGTCGATAGGCCCAGTCAGGTCGACAAGGCGATCGGCCTGGGCACTTCGCATCATGCAGGCGGCTTCCTTCGACTCGACAACGACAAGGCGCGGGCGGGCGGTGTTCCAGACTTCCCAGAAATGTGAAGCGAACGCGGC
>JBDTUL010000645.1:0-3708 GCA_040007735.1 Gammaproteobacteria bacterium
CGGTGCGCCTCATCCACGCGGCAACTGAATGCGCGCGACGAGATCCGGGTAGAAGCGATACATCGAAAAGCGCGAGAGACTTGCGCGCGCCGCGACGGCGATTGAGGGCGCTGAACATAACGGCCGTCGACTATTGGCAAGGCACCACCTGCAGGTCGAGCACGAAGTCATACTGAATGCGGTTCGAGCCTTTGGCAGGCAGACATGCCGCTAGCCTTCGAATTATTGTCATTCATGCGCGATGTCGCTCCCAAAATTGAAAGTCGTCGACGGCGTTGAGCCGTCATTCCGTCCGCCGCCGCGGTCGCGTAGCGCGCATCCAGTCGCTTGTAAATTGTTCGGACTACCAGTCAACGCTGCGGGTCACGCGCTCGCGAGGTGACGGCAAAGGCCACACTACGCGGGCGGCCCTGCGTGCCGGGTCAACGGGGCTTGGCGGGCGCACGTAAAATAGGCCATCCTACGAGGCGACGGCTACGCTTCTCGTCAAGAATCACAACAACGAGACAGCCGTCCCTGAGAAAGAAGAACGATACAGCGGAGGTAACATGCCGATCCCGAAGGTTCTGCTTTCTTTGCTGTGCGCAAGCGTCGTTTCCAGCTGTACGCTGCGTCCGGTTAAGGAGCCCGCCAGCGTTTCCGTTGCGGACGTCGTCCAGGAAGTCGAGGCGACGCTCAACAAGGTGCGCGCCAAAAACAAAAACATCGGCTGGAAATCTGTGGAGTTGACGCTCGAAACCGTCGCGAAGAAAGGCGCCTCGTCATCGATCGATTTCTGGGTGGTGTCCGCGGAAGCGAGCATCACGCAATCCGTCACCCAGACCGTCTACTACAAGCTCATACCAAAACCCGCCTTCGATACGTCGAAAGCTCCTCAATCCGTGAGCGATCAGCTCAGCGAGGCGATTCTCAAGGCCGACTCTGATCTCCACCAGGCTCTCGCACACAGTCAGACGCTCACGTCACAGGACTCCTCCGTCTCCATCAAGTTCGCGGTTGAGACCAGCGCCACAGGCGGTGCGAAGGTGGAACTCGTCCCGGTCACTGTTGGCGCGAAAGGAACCGTCGGCAAGACGGCCGCTCACACCATCAAGATCACGTTCTGATCTCAGCCGCTCGTGCTTTGAGACGCGCCGGCAGGCATTGAAGGCCGCTCTCGTGCTTTGGAAGCACTCACAAAGGGATTGCAAGTGAAGGCGCTTACGATCGAGCTCGAAAACTGCTACGGCATCCGTAAGCTCACCGCGAAGCTCGACTTCTCGAAGACGAATGCCATTGCGATCTACGCGCCGAACGGCTCGATGAAAACCTCGCTGGCGCAGACCTTCCAAGACATCGCAAGCGGCACCCCCTCGAAAGATCGCATTTTCCCCTCGCGCCCCTGTAAGCGCATCGTCAGGGACGAGGCGGGTGCCGATATTCCGCGCGACAACGTTCTGGTCGTTCGGCCCTATGAAGAGTCCATGGGGCACACTTCGAAGACCTCCACGCTTCTGGTCAATCCGACCTTGCGCAAAGAGTACGAGACGCTGCACGCGGAGATTGGCGCTGGCAGAGCAATCCAAATCCAAACGCGACATCGAGAAGGAACTCTCCACGGCATTCACCGCCACCGACAATAAGTTCTACGTCGCATTGAATCGCATCAAGGACGAAGTGAGCGACCGGCCCGATGCCCCGCTCAAGGATGTCCCGTACGACCTCATCTTTGATGACAAGGTGCAGGCCTTCCTCGGCACCAAGGACTTCCGAACCGCGATTGATGGTTTCATTAAGAAATACAATGAGCTGCTGGCGGCCTCGACGTACTTCAAAAAAGGCGTGTTCACGTACTACAACGCCGGGCAAATTGCCAAGCAGCTGGCCGACAACGGCTTCTTCGCGGCCACGCACTCCGTGAGTCTGAATGGCGGGGAAAAGCGCGAGATCACAACGCAGAAAGAGTTGGAGGATCTGATCGCAACCGAGAAGGAGGCGATCACGAACGATGCGGGTCTACGCAAGAAGTTCGCCGAGATCGAGAAGCTGATCCAGAAGAACGTGACGGTGCGTGAGTTCGAGGCGTACCTCATGAACCACGAGGAACTCCTGGCCCAGTTCGCGAACACGGCGGACTTTCGCCAGGAGGTGTGGAAATCGTACGTGGAGAGCTGCTATCCGCTGTACAAGGCGCTGCTTGAAAAGTACCAGGCGTGCGAGACCAGGCGCAAAGACATCGAGGAGCAGGCGCAGAACGAGCGCACCCAATGGCAGGACGTGATCGACATCTTCAACGATCGCTTCTCCGTGCCCTTTAAGCTCGAGGCGTCCAATCGCATCGACGTAATCCTCGGCCAGCAGCAGATGTTGAGCGTGGGATTTGTATTCGACGATGGCACGGAGCAGGCACCCGTGGACCGCACCGCGCTGTTGCAGGCGCTGAGTACCGGAGAGAAGAAGGCTTTCTACGTGCTGAACATTCTTTTTGAGATTGAGGCCCGCCGGAAGGCAGGCCAAGACACACTCATCATCGTCGATGACATCGCGGATTCGTTCGACTACAAGAACAAGTACGCGATCATCCAGTACCTCATGGACCTTGCAGCAGGCCCTCACTTCAAGCAGTTGCTGCTGACTCACAACTTCGATTTTTACCGCACCGTCGAAGGCCGTTTCGTAGGCTACGGCAATTGCCGGATGGCGTCGAAAACAGGCAGTGGGGTGACGCTCGAACCGCCGGCAGGTATTCGGAACATCTTCGTCAATGACTGGAAAGAGGCCTTCTTCAACGAGCCATTGAAGAAGATCGCGTGCATCTCATTCATGCGTAACCTGATTGAGTACACGCGAGGGGAGACCGATCCGCAATTTCTGAAGCTGACCTCGTTGCTCCACTGGAAACCGGACTCGGCAAGCATCACGGTCGCCGAATTGGACGCCGTCTACGTTCAGCTATTCGGAACAACGGGAAACTCCGCCGATGGCCATCGCGCGGTAGTCGATCTGATCACCGAGGAGGCTGCGAAGTGCCTTCAAGCGCCGGACGGCATCAACTTCGCAAACAAGGTGGTGCTCGCCATCGCCACGCGACTGGTTGCCGAGCGTTTCATGGTGACGAAAATAAATGATGCGGCGTTCGTCGCTTCGATCGGTTCAAATCAGACGAACGCGCTCTTGCGCCGGTATCAGACGCAATTTCCGACCGAGCAATGTGTGATGGGCGTGCTGCAGCGGGTCGCGCTGATGACTCCAGAAAACATCCACCTGAACTCCTTCATGTATGAGCCGATCCTCGATATGTCGGACACGCATCTTCGAAAGCTGTATAGCGCAGTCGTTGCGCTAAAGTAGTCTTAGGCCATCGCGCGGGCAGGGTAATTGCCCGGTCACAACACCTCGGACCCTGAGTCATGTTTGCCTCGGAATTCGGAATCGATCTACCCGACTCGTTCTCGTACGTAGAGTGGAGCGCGTTCTTTCGATGCCGGATCGCCTATGTGGATAACAGTGAGCCACTTGGCGACTTCGTGCGAGCCATGCAAGCTGTCGCCTATCGCTTCCGGGGTGCGCGGGATGCGTTGGACTTCATGATTGGCGAGTGGGCGGCTTCAGGCGGTCAGCTCAGCTTTGAAGGGGAGTATCGGCAGCAGCGCGAGCTTTTCGCGTTCATAAGCTCGCTGCAATCGTCTCTGGAGAGCGCTGGCTACGTCTGCTATGTTGAGTTCTCGC
>JBDTUL010000646.1:0-3706 GCA_040007735.1 Gammaproteobacteria bacterium
GTTAGGCGCGGCGCGTCAGCTCTTCGATCTTTGGGTCGGCGGGGAGGTTTGCGGCGCCGGTCTGCGGGAACGCTACTAGCACGGCCTGGCCGGCCTGGTCGATGCGCGCGCTCACCTGGACTTTTGATGGCGGTGGCTCGCAGTCACGATGCAGGTGGGCAATCACCACGGGCCCCGCGTCTAACTTCACGGTGCCTATGCGCCACGGCAGGCGCTCTTTAAAATAGGCGTTGTGACTGTGATGAATCGCCGTGTCAGCGATGAGTTCGCCCTCGCCTGATTGCGGCCTCCAGTCGAGGTTCACTGAAAGGCAGTTGCTGCAGCCTTCTCGCGGTGGATATAGCACCGTTCCACAGTCGCGGCACACCTGCAATTCAAGCTTGCCGCGTACGGCGCCGGCCCTGAGCCCGAGGGCCATGCGGCTGCGCTCGGCCGGAGGCAGTTTGGGTTGTGACTCGGGGGGCAGCGGAGGTTTCAAAATGTAATGCTACCCACAGACGTCCCCCCGCACACGAAAAGCGTCTGCCCGGTGGTGAACGAATTCTCCGGCGCAGCGAAAAACATAACCGCACGCGCAACGTCAGCAGGCTTGCCCAACCGTTTCACCGGAATCGACTGAACAATGGAAGGCCGCTTCGGGCTATCCATAGGAATGATGCTGTTGAACACTTCGGTGTCATCAATGGGCCCCGGCGCAACGGCATTAACCGTAATTCCATGGGGCGCCAGCTCCAGCGCCCACGTACGAGTCAACCCAATCATGCCGGCCTTGGTCGCCGAATAGGCCGTGCGCTTGGCGAGACCCAATATCGCGCGCGTCGACACCAGCACGATACGCCCGTAGGCGGCTTTCTTCATATGCGCCAGGTTCGCCTGGACCAGCGACACCGCGCCGGCGATATGGAGATTGGCGAGCACGGCCAGGTCCTCCAGCGACACCTCTTCGAGCGGCTTCTCGCGCACGGCGCCGGCGTTGTGCACAATAGTGGTGACCGGGCGGCGCTTCGCCAATTCCAGCACCGCCTCGCGCGTGGCCTTCGCGTCGCCCAGATCGACGCTCACCGATTCGACGCCACGCAGGCCCTCCGCCGCCGGCCGGCGCGAGAGATTGATCACCTCATACCCCTGCGCCACAAACGATCGGCAAATCTCAGCTCCGATGCCCGAGCTGCCGCCCGTGACGATTACGCTGCGCTCGAGGGGTTTGCTGCTCATGATTTACCCTGCATGTTGGACGTCTTCGGCGACGCGCTGCCATCACCCCGCCGCTTCAGCGAGCGTGTGTCTACCACATCCCCTGAAGCGAGCGCCTCAAGCGCGACGCGCTTCAACTCACCGCGCTGAATCTTCTCAGTGGCTGTGCGCGGCAGCGCCTCGCAGAAATGCACGAAGCCGGGTGGCTTGAAGTACGCAAGCCGCGTCAACCCAAACTCGACGAGTTCTCGCGCAGCGCGCTCGCGCTGGCCGGGCAACAACTCGCGATCGGGCACTACGCAGGCCAGCACCTCTTCCCCGCGAACCGCATCCGGAACACCGCTGATACCAATCGCCCGCACGAGCGGGTGCACGCCCAGCGCCGATTCCACTTCAGCCGCCGAAATGTTCTCGCCACTGCGGCGAATGACATTCTTCCGCCGATCGACGAAGTGAAACTGCCCGCTGGAATCCACGCGAACAACGTCCCCCGTATGGAACCACCCTCCAGCCCACGCGTCGCTGGTTGCGGCTTCATCCTTCAGATACCGATCGAAAAAACCAAAGCGCGGAGCCGCGCCCGCGGCGCGCACGAGCAATTCGCCTGGGGAATCCAATGCGGCATCTGCGCCTGACTCATCGACTATTCGATACGCAACGGCCGGATCTGCGCTGCCAAAGCAAGCAGTTCCCACCTGGCGCGGCTCCCGGTTCGCGATCATCACCGCGCCAGCGCCGGTTTCCGTCATCGCCCACGCCTCGAGCAGCGGAAATCCGAACCGCTGCTCGAACGCCGCGTGATGGGCCGCATTCACGCCCGCACCAAATCCAAACCTGACGACGTGACGTCGATCATCCGCAGAAGGCGACGCGGACAGCAGCATCGCAGGCATCACGCCAAGATAGTGAACGATTGTGGCACAGGATTCGCGCACCATGGACCACCACGTTTTGGGGTGGAAGCGATCCAGCGCGATGAGGCAGCCGCCGGTCAGGAGCATGCACATGGTGGAGTACGCCATGGCGTTCATGTGCGCCACTGGCAGCGGCGTCAGCATTCGATCACTGCCCTGCCGCACGTCACAGAGGCCGCCGATGGTGGCGTACCACTGGCCGGCCCAGATGAAGTATTCGTTGGTGAGGACGCAGCCCTTGGGGCGGCCCGTGGTGCCTGACGTGTAGAGCAGCGCACATTCGCGGTTGGCTGCCCTGCCTGCATGCGCCACCACCGTTTCGGCATGGCGAAGCGCTTCCGGCGTGAGCACTGCCACTTGCCGGCCAACAGCGGCCGCAGCGTCGGAGAGCCTCGCACGCCACATCTCAGGGGCGATCGCCATAACCAGATCACTGTGATCGATGACGTATTCGAGCTCGGCGCCGCGCCAGTCTGGATTCAGCGGCACGACAGACGCGCCGAGCGCATTCAACGCAAACCAGTGAAAGAAAAACTCTGGCCGGTTCTCGAGCATGAGGCCGACACGGTGGCCCTCGCCGATGCCCGCGCGATGCAAGGCCGCCCGGCGAGCCTCAACCTCGGAGAGCGTTTCCTCGAAGCTGTACTCGCGCGCCTCAACGCCATAGGCACGCGCCGTTTCCTCCAGCACACATAAGAACGCATTCGACGGCCAGCGATGCGCGGCGCTAACCAGTGCGTCGTACGGCCGCTCGAACCACAGCCGGGCCGCAGTCACGGAAACAACTGAATCGACGGCAAGGCGGAATCGCAATTCACGATCTCTGCCTTCTTCAGGCGAATTCGCAGCCCGGCATCCGTGGCAACCAAATGATGAAACACCACGCCCGCGAGCACGATCTGCTCGTCGAGCTGCGATTCCACATAGACGAAAGGCGTGCGCGTCACGTATTCCCCACGCGCCGCATCGCTCGATTCAAGCAGCGGCGCCTGCAGCACATGCTGGCAATAGCTCGGCTGCTGTTGCGCGAACGCCCGCCCGCTCTTCAGCCGCTCGATGCGCACTTTCAGCAGCAGCTTGTCTTCGTAGAGAAGCGAGGTGTGATTGACGCCATCAGGCTGGCCACGAGTCAGCGGCATCCAGTACAGCGCATCTTCGGTGAACAACTCGAACCACTCGTCGTAACGTTGCTCATCGATGAGCCGCGCCTCGTGATAGACGAAACGAGCGAGGTCACTCTCGGCAGGCACAGACACGTCAACCACCCCCCATGCCACGAGTCATGAACTGCGCCCACGCCCGAAACTGCCCGCGCATCGAGATCTCATTCGTGCCGTTATAAACGCCCGCAACACCATCGGCCTCGGCTGCAGTGTGCCCACGATGCAGGCTGATCCACTCATTGCCATCTGCTTCCAGCCCAAGCTGAATGGATCGATAGCAGAACCGGTCGTCATGCCCCACCACCGACGTGGGTGCATTGATCAACCTCGTATACATCACCGTTCGCTGCAACACCTCGGGCGGCGCACCGGCCAGACGGAACGTCCAGCTTTCGATGAGCGTCTTGTTGTGGGCAATCGGCCGCACCACACGAA
>JBDTUL010000647.1:0-3696 GCA_040007735.1 Gammaproteobacteria bacterium
GAGACCGACGACGGACTGCCAGAAGTATTTCCAGCGCGCGACCAGGCCGCGGGAGTTGCCGACGACGAGCTTCAGGTAATCATCGTAGAAGCCGATGAGGCCGAACGCGAAGGTGACGCCGAGCACCGTCCAGACGAAGCGGTTGCGCAGGTCCGCCCACAGCAGCGTCGCCACCAGGATGGCGGTGAGGATGAGCGCACCACCCATCGTGGGCGTGCCGGCCTTCGGCAGGTGCGACTTTGGGCCATCCGTCCGCACGACCTGGCCGATCTGATACCGCGACAATTTCGCGATCATCTTCGGCCCGAAGATCAGCGAGAACGCCAGCGCCGACGTCGTGGCGAGAATGGCGCGCAACGTCAGGTATGAAAAGACGTTGAAGCCTGTGTGCCAGGCAGTGAGTTGTTGTGTCAGCCAATACAGCACGGCCTAACCTTTTCTTCCATTGGGTTGCTGCGCGGGTGCCGCCGCACCCAGCGCTTCCACGACACGCTCGAGACGGTTCGAGCGCGATCCTTTGATGAGCACACGCACGTCCGCCGACAAAGCGGCATCCAGCGCCCTGGACAACTCGGTGGTGTCCGGAAACCATTGGGCGCCCGCGCCGAAGCTGCGCACCGTCAGCTCGGTAGGCTTCCCCACTGCAAAAATTCGCTCGACGCCGTGCGCGCGCGCAAAAGTGCCGACTTCGATGTGCGCCTCGTCCGTGTGATCGCCAAGCTCATTCATCTGGCCGAAGACCATCCACTTGCGGCCTTCGAGCTGCTCCAGCACGTCGATGCCAGCGTGCACGGAACTCGGATTGGCGTTGTAGGAGTCGTCGATGACCCACGCGCCATGGCGAGTCTTCTTGAACTGCAGTCTGCCCTTCACCGCCTGAACGGCGCCCAGCCCGGCGACGATGTGCTCCATCTTCACGCCAGCTGCGGCCGCAGCAGCGGCAGCGGCGAGTGAATTGGTCACGTTGTGGCGACCCGCGAGCTTCATCTCGATTGGCGCGCGCCCGAGCGGGCTCACCAACGTGTAGCGAGTGATGAACCCTTCATCGCCGATTTCAGTGCGCACGTCGGCAGCGGTGAAATCTGAGCCGGGCTGCTGGCCGAACGACACGACCTTCGCTCGCGTCATGCCGCGCCACATACCGGCGAACGGGTCATCCGCATTGATGATGGCGGTGGCATCGGGCTCGAGGCCCGCAACCATCTCGCCTTCCGCGCGTGCCGCGCCTTCGATGCTGCCGAAGCCTTCCAGATGCTCCGCACCCGCATTGGTGATGAGACCGATGGTCGGCCGCGCAATCTTCACGAGCGCCGCGAGCTCACCGGGATGGTTCGCGCCCATCTCAACCACCGCGAACCGATGCTGTGTCTCGAAACGGAACAGCGTGAGCGGCACACCGATGTGATTGTTCAGATTGCCGCGCGTGGCGAGGCAGTTGCCGGCCTGCGCGAGAATGCCGGCAGTCATCTCCTTTACGGTGGTCTTGCCGTTGCTGCCCGCAACACCGATGACTGGAATGGAGAAGGTTGAGCGCCAGCGATGCGACACCTGCTCCATCGCGGCTTGCGTGTCACCGACCACCACCTGCGAGATCGCGGCGGGGTGCTCGGTATCCACAATGGCACCCGCGGCTCCCGCCTTTTCAGCGGCGGCGACAAACTCGTTGCCGTTGAAATTGGGGCCGCGCAAGGCCACGAACAGCTCGCCGGCACCGACGGTACGCGTATCAGACGAGACATTGGTATACGGGCGATCGGCCCCGTGAAGCCGGCCACCGCAGGCGCGCGCGAACTCTTCGAGCGTGCGCTTCACTGCGGCTCTCCCAGGAATTCACGAATCACGGCCTGGTCGCTGAACGGGCGGCGCTCGGAACCGTAGATCTGATAGTCCTCGTGACCTTTGCCAGCCACGACCACCGCGTCGCCGGGAGCGGCGTCGCGCAGCGTGGAGGTGATGGCGCGAGCGCGATCGTGCTCAACGCGTACGGCCGTGGCACGCACGACGATAGGCCCCGCACCGGCGCCGATACGCGTTCCGGCCAGTGAATTCGTTCCGCCGGTGAGACCGCCGCCTACACCGCGCAGTCCCGCGCAGATCTCGGCGACGATTCGACGCGGGTCTTCGGTGCGAGGATTGTCATCGGTGATGACGATGCTGTCGGCGAGTTCGGCCGCAATGGTGCCCATCAAAGGGCGCTTGCCCGCGTCACGATCTCCGCCGCAACCGAAAACCACGTGCAGCCGGCCCCGGCAATGCAGGCGTGCGGCACGCAACGCCTTGCTGAGTGCATCTGGCGTGTGCGCGTAGTCGACGATGGCGAGCGGCTGCGAGCCGCGACCGCCAAACACCTCCATGCGCCCGACCGGCGCATGGCATTTCGCCAGCGCTACCGCGGCATCTGTGAGCGGCACACCCAACGCGAGCAGCGTCGCGAGCACAGTGAGCACGTTCTCGACGTTGAAATCGCCAATGAGCGGCACGCTGACTTCGCTGACACCCCAACTCGACTCGATTCCAATGACGAGTCCCGACGATTCCGCACGCACGCGCGTGGCGCGCACGAACTCCGCCAGCGAGAAATGTTCTTTGCGCGTGGTGACGACCAGCCGCGCCGTCGATGGTAGGGCCGCAAGCCCCGCACCGAACTCGTCATCCACATTGATGACTCGCGCCGCGAGGCCGGGGCTGGCGAACAGCAACGCCTTCGCGGCACCGTACTCGGCCATCGTGCCGTGGTAGTCCAGATGATCGCGCGTGAGATTCGTAAACACAGCGGTGTTGAAGCGCACGCCATTCACGCGGCCCTGGTCGAGCGCGTGCGAGGAGACTTCCATGCACACGTACTTCGCGCCCTGGCTGCGAAGCTCTGCGAGCTGACGTTGCACGCCCACGGCATCCATAGTGGTGTGGGTGGTCGCGGTGAGCGCGTTCGGCATGCCGTAGCCGACCGTGCCGATGTATGCGGCGGGGCGACCGCAGAACCCAAGCGCTTGGGCGAGCAGCAGCGCGCACGTTGTCTTGCCGTTGGTGCCGGTAACGCCCGTCACACCCAGGGCCTGAGACGGCGCGCCGAAGAACCGGTCGGCAATGGTGCCCACGTGCCGGCTCAACTCCGGAACGCGTGCGAAGAAAACATCTGAATCGAACGCGGGCGCCTGATCTGACGCGGAGTCGGCCGGTTCGTACAACACAGCACGCGCACCGCGCGCTATGGCCTGGCCGGCGAACTTCAGCCCGTGATGCGTGCGCCCGCGGCAAGCCAGGAACAGCGCGCCGGGCGATGCTTCGCGGCTGTCGAGCGTCACATCGCTGACGACGATGTCCGGCGGCACATCGATCAACCCTGCGGTGAGCTCGGCGAGCGCGCGCGCGCCGATTACGCTTTGAGCCTGTGAGCGTCCCGCGCCCGAGCCGTCCTGTGGCGGATTCCGATCCATCGTCAACGCCTCACCCCGGGTGAACGAGCCTGTGCCTGCAGGGGCTGGGTTTCGTCGAACGACTTGATCGCCTGGTCGGGCGGCACGGCGAGCAACCTGAGCGCACCGCCGACGATCTCGGAGAACACAGGTGCAGCGACATCGCCGCCCTGGTGTTTGCCGGCGCTGGGCTCGTCGATCACGATGACCGCCGCCAGCTTCGGGTGGGTTGCCGGAGCAACGCCGCCGAACACGGCCATGTACTTGTCGGTGGAATAGC
>JBDTUL010000648.1:0-3694 GCA_040007735.1 Gammaproteobacteria bacterium
TGTCATGCCGGGCTTGATATCGCCCGCATAGGTTTCGGCGACCTGGAATTCGATTTCGAAGGCGCTGAGATCGACCACCGTGAGGAGCGGGGCGCTCTCGGACACGCGTGCCGTTTCGGTCTGGGCCAGGTTCGACACCATGCCGCTGACGGGCGAGCGAAGCGTCAGGTCGTCGACGCGGCTCTTCAGATTCTCGACTACCAGCGACTGTCGGTCGCGCTCCAGGCGCTTGGTGCGCAGCTCGAGCGCGAGGCTGTCGCGCTCCAGGCCGGTGGTGGCACTGGCGTGGTCGAAATTGAGTTTGGCGGTGTCTACGTCGTCCAGCGCGCGGCGATAGTCTCGCTCGCTGATCACACGCTCATCCCATGCTGTCTGGGCGCGTTTCTTCTCACGCTCGGCGGCGGTGATCGCTACCTTTGCGAGGTCGGCCTGCTGCTGGCTCAACAGCATCTGGCGGCGGATTTCGATTTGCTGCCGCGACAGTGCGGCGTTGAGACTGTCGAGCGTGGCGCGTTCACGGCCGTATTCGTTGCGCAGGGCAGGGCTGTCGAGCGTGCCGAGAGGCTGACCTTCGGTGACGGTGTCGCCGGCATGAACCGCATAGTTGATAGTGCCCGGCGCGATTGCGAACAGCGTGGGATTGACGGCTGCGATGATCGTGCCTTGCGCGGCGACATCGCGAATGAAATGGCCTTGAGTCACGGCCACGCTGCGAACGCGCGCCCCCGACACTGAGTTCTTGAGACCAGACCACTGAGTCAGCAGCCAGACGAGCGTTGCAATCGTGAGCACACCGCCGATCGCGGCGACGCGCACCCAACGACGGCTATGCCAGCTCGGCGCAGTGTGCTCGATGGGTGCGTCCTGCCCCGCAGTGGTGCGCATCGTGGGTTCTGCGCGAGTTGGGTCGGGAAGTTTCTTGAGCTCTGCTATTTTCATGGCGCGTGTCATGGTGGCTTGCGTAGCAGAGTGCAGAGATCGTGCCAGTTGAGAAATATGATGTAACTGATTGATTAGGCTATGTCTTGGAATGCCCTTAGGGGCGCGTACTGCTGTCCGGCACGGACACCGGACACTGCAGCGGACACCAGGTGTCCGGACGGACGCTTTGCGCATGGACAGCGTTCGGCCACGGTTTCCGCGGCGAGGGGTGGGGCATAGGACGTGCAGTCATCTGATGGACTGCAACGCTTGCTCCGCGCTCCGTCGTCGCCGCAAGCTTCCTTTCTCACTTGAAGGAGACTTGCATGGCCACCCGCCGAACGCCCGATTCGTCGCAACCTTCAGTCGCCAAGCCGGCGACGCCGGCCAAATCCGCGGTCTCGGCGAAAACTGTGGCGACCAAACCTCTGACGAGCACATCGGCGGCAACCAAGCCAGCCGCTCCGCGCAAGCGAGCCTCCAAACCCGCGGCCAAGCCGATCGCGACCCGTAGTGAAGTGTCGCCTGATGCGCGGCGCGCGATGATTGCGGAGTCGGCCTACCTGCGTGCCGAGCGGCGCGGATTCGCGCCGGGCCACGAAGCGGATGATTGGTGTGCAGCCGAGAGGGAAGTGGATACGTTGTTGAGTGCGGATGCGAATGCGGCGGCTCAATGAAAAGAAGCCCTCAATCGCCGGGCGGCTGAAGAATTTTCAGTTTAGTCAGCAGGGGGCTGCAGGCCTTTCGTATAAAGCACCTTCCCATCCGGCCTCACAAACACCGCATCAAAATCCGGCAAACGCTCGATAATCTCGAGCGCCTTGTCCGCCCCCAGCACGAACGCGGTCTTGGAAAGCCCATCCGTCTGCATGGCGGTAGGCCCAAGAATGGTGGCACTGCGAACCTTGCTCGCAGAGTGCCCGGTCTTCGGGTCGATGATGTGGTGATACCGCACGCCCTTCTCGTCGAAGTAGTGCTCGTAGTCCCCTGAAGTAGACATGGCCGTGTCGACCAGCGGAATACGGGTGATCACTTTCGACGGATCGTCGGGGTGCCGAATGCCAACAATCCACGGCCGCCCGAAACGATCCCCGATAATTCGGGTATCCCCCCCTGCAGTCACCACCGCGTGCTGCACGCCGCGCGCTTGCAGAAGGGCAATGCTTTTATCAACCGCATAGCCCTTGGCGATGCCGCCCAGATCTATTCGCATGCCCACGTGCTCGAACCGCACGCTGTGGTCTTTCGCATTCAGCAGCAGGTTGTGCCAGTTGACGCTTGGGAGCGCGGCATCGATCTGCGCCTCCGTCGGCTTCACATGCTTGCGGTAGTCGTAGAGGTAACCCACGCTTGCGTACGTGATGTCGAACGCGCCGTCCGTGATCTCGGAGAAATGCGTCGACTCCTTGATCAGGTCGAACAGCTCCTGGTCGACGACGACGGGCTCCCGGAACGCCCGCGCATTGATCTGCGAGAGCTCGCTTTCCGGCTTGTAGTGACTCATCAGCCGGTCGATCCGGCGCATTTCGTCCATGACCGCATCGATGGCGGCGCTCCCCTTTACCGGGTCGTCGTGCCACAGCTCGACATCGATGTTTACCCCCATGATGGCCTCGTGTCGGTCCAGCCAGACAGCGCTGGCGGGCCGCGAGGCGGCGAGGGCGAGCAGGAACAGACCTAAAACCGGCATCAGGCGGGGAACCCAGCCCCGAAACGCCGGTCGAGACCTCAGGTATGGCACCATGGTGAGCATGCAAACCGACATGAATTCCCAGACCGCAGTGGCCGACGCGGCCAGCATCCGCGCACCTTACCCGAAGCGCCCGGCCTCCAGTAGGGAGGTGCTGTTCAGCCTGGGGTCGTTGCTGGCCATCGCGATCTTCTTCCAGTTGATCTACGCCACGGTGATCAGGCCGCGCGCGGAGGTGATTCTCGAGCAGGCCACCCGGGTGGATACCACCGGCAACCTCGACCGCAGCGGTCTGCGCTCGTTCTGGGTCATCATTCGCGACTACGAGCAGGAAATCGCATTCATCCTTGCCACGTGGTCCATCACGTTGATCGTCAGGCAGGCGCGCTCGGTCTCCGATAACCGCAAGCTGCTCGACAACGTGTATGTCGACGTGGACGAGAATCACGTCGTGCTGCCTGAGGACGCCCGCGCTTATTCCCGCCCCCTCGAGCGCCTGCCCTTCGAGGAGCAGGAGATGTTCTTGCCGCGCGCCCTGATGGTGGGCCTGAATCGTTTCGGCGCCACGAAGAGCGTGCAGGATGCGGCGGAAGCCGTCATCGACGAGTGCGAGTTCGAGGCGTCGCGTCTGGACGCACAACTATCGATGGTCCGGTTCACCGCGTGGGCCATTCCCGCCATCGGGTTCGTCGGCACGGTGCGCGGCATCGGGCAGGCGTTGCAGGAAGCGCAGAATGCGCTTCATGGCGATATCTCGGGCGTCACGCTCGGGCTGGGCGTCACGTTCAACGCCACTCTCACCGCGCTGTCACTGAGCATCCTGGTCATGTTCTTCCTTCACCAGTTGCAACAGGCGCAGGACAGGCTGGTGCTCGACACACGCAACTACATCGACCGCGGAATCATCCGGCACATGCGCGTGTTCAAGTAGAGGAGACGGGCAACCCGCCTGGTTGCCCGTCTCCTCGTCGAAAGGGTCTGCCGCCCTGGGCCGGCGTACCGCCGCCGGCTACTTCGCCTTCAGGCAAGTGCTCATGAATTGCTTGCGAGCATCACCGGCCAGGTGCTGCGCGGCTGCGTCCT
>JBDTUL010000649.1:0-3693 GCA_040007735.1 Gammaproteobacteria bacterium
CTCGTCACGATCCCGGTGGCGTTCGTTGGCGGGATCACCGGCTTGCTGCTGGCTGGCGAGACGTGGAACGTCTCGTCACTGGTGGGCCTGATCGGATTGTTCGGCATCGCGGTCCAGAACAGTCTGGTGCTGGTCACGCAGATTCGTGGCTTACGTGGGGAAGGCCGGCCCCGGTTCGAGGCTGTTCGCGAAGCGAGTATCGGACGCGTGCGCCCGAAGCTGATGACGGCGGCGACGGCCATCCTCGGGTTGCTGCCACTGCTGGTGCTTCGCCTGCACGGTACGGAGATCGAGCGGCCGCTAGCCATCGTGATGATTGGCGGTCTCGTCACCTCAACGCTCTTCACGCTGCTCGTGCTACCAGCCTTGTATCTGATGGCGAAGGGCACGCCCCTGACTTCAGGGCCAGAGGTGTCAGATGACTATTAGGAACGACCGCTGGTGGCATCGCATTCAATGGATCGACGTCGTACTCGTGGTTAGCGGTGTCTTACTGCTTGCCATGATCACTGCGGAGTGGTGGTTGCCACACTTCGGTCCGGAATGAGTATGCGTTTTATCAACCGTTCGCTCTCGAACCGTGGCTCACGTCGGAGGATTCGCACGCTGCGGCCACGCGAACAGTGGTCACCTGAAATGACGGTCGCCGTCGCGGCCCTGTTGACCGCATTGGCCTTCGTCTTGTATCGCGCACTCAGCTAATGCTTTCACCAAGGACTATGAATGCACAAAGAATCGCTGATGTTGGTCGTTGCGGCGTCGATGGTGTCGGGATGTGCGCGGCACGTTCCGGAGCCCGTTGTCGCGATGCCGGGTACACCGCACGTCTCGTGGGTCATCATGCATGGCGATATCGATAACCCGGACCGCGAGTTCGCGTGTCAGTCCGAGCCGCGCACAGAGTGCGTCGTGCCAGCGAGCCGTCCAAACGACAAGGTCCTTTCGGAGGTCCACATCTACTATCACGGAGCCGGGGACGAAACGAAGTACACGGGCTCGATTCGACTCGGATTCTTTGATGGTTCCGCCGCGTCTCACACCCTGACCACCAACATGGTGGTCAAGAAGACGGAGCGTATTGGCAATCAAAGCGTGAGCAATATCGTGACCTCCACGCCGGGGACCTATCCGGTTGATTTCGATCTGGTCGCGACGGTCAGCGACACGAAAAAGACGCAACCCATTAAAGAGAGAATCAACATCGTGGTCAGGTGATCCGACGTTGGGCGTGCCTTTTGCACCGGAGGAGCGGATGCTGACGAAATACACGATAGGTCTCACCGGCGTCGCCATGGTCGTCACTGGTGTTGGGCGGAAGCGCGCAGACGCGGGTAGATCCACCAAAAAACAGTTATAAGCCTGCTGACGATGTGCAGTTGGGACGACAGGCGGCAGCGCAAGCTGAGCAGCAGTTTCCCGTCCTGCGCGACGACGGGCCGACGTCCTACGTCAGCGACATCGGTCGCAGGTTGGCTGGCGCGATTCCTCCGGAGCTTCAGCATTCCGAATTCCAGTACTCGTTCAAGGTTGTGAACGTGAAGGAAATCAACGCCTTCGCGCTCCCTGGGGGTCCGATGTACGTCAACCGCGGAATGATCGAGGCGGCGAAGAACGAAGGCGAAGTCGCCGGAGTGATGGCTCACGAATTGAGTCACGTTGCACTTCGTCATGGCACGGCGCAGGCAAGCAAGGCGACGAAGTATCAGATCGGCGCAATTGCCGGCCAAGTCCTCGGCGCGATCATCGGCGGCAACGTTGGTTCGGTAGTCGCGCAAGGATCGCAGTTCGGTCTGGGAGCCGCCTTCATGCGCTTCAGCCGCGAGTACGAGCGGCAGGCCGACATCGAAGGCGCGCAAATCATGGCCCGCGCAGGGTACGACCCGCGCGACATGGCGAACATGTTCAAGACGATTGAAGCCCAGGGTGGAGGATCGGGGATGCCCGAATGGCTCAGCGACCATCCCGATCCGGGCAATCGTTACGCCTACATTTCTCAGGAAGCGCAGGCACTCCGAGTCACCAATGCCGTGCGCGAGACGCGGGGCTTCGAGCAGGCGCAGACCAGACTCCGGCAGATGTCACCAGCGCCGACTACCGCTGAAGCATCGCGGAATGCGGAGAACCGGCCGCGGGGCACATCGTCGGGTACCGCAACCGGGCTCGGGAGGGTGGGAGCCCCGTCCAGCGAGGCGGTCATCAGTTTCCCGAGGCCCTCCGGGCCTTGATTTCTGGGCGCCGATAACGCAACCCTCGCGGTTCAGCCCCACCCGGCAACCCAGCCGCTGGTGATACGCGTTGAATTCACGGAACCGGCATCTCATCGGGGGCGACGCCAATCCCCGGTGAGGGTCGTGAGCTACGCATGAAGGCGCGCGTCATGCGTGTACAGTGGAGAAGGCCCGTTCAGGAGAATGCTCATGGAACGCGACGTCGTGTGTGGAATGCAGGTCGACCCGGCGAAGGCCGCAGGCAAGAGCGAGTACAACGGCAAAACGTATTATTTCTGCTCGAAGGGCTGCAAGACGAAGTTCGACGCGAACCCCAAGGAGTACGTCAAGTAGGAAGGTCGCGGCCGGCGGCGATGCCGACTCGCCGCTCCTGTCCGATCTGTTGGGAAGACGCTTGACCAGCGGGCGTGTCGTCTTCGTCCGTCGGCTTGTTGCTCAGTTTCGTCAGCCAGCGTCGTCACGACGTTCAGTTGTGTCTCGGTCATTACCGAAGCGCTGCGGCTGCGACCGACGACGCTTCAACTTCGGAGGCGAGTATTTACCCTGTCCTGTTTCGTATCGGCGAGTTCGAGATCACCAGCTTTGGCGTGATGCTGGCAGTTGCGGCGCTCGTCGGACTGTGGCTGTTCCGGCGCGAGTTGCGGCGGTCGGGACTGCCGGAGGCCGCTCTCGACGCCGCGATTGCCGGAGTCATAGGCGGGATGGTGGGCGCAAAGCTGCTCTGGACGTTCGAGCATCGCGGCGAGGAGTCGTTCGTCAATCTGCTCCTGAGCCGCGGCGGGATGAGTTGGTTCGGTGGGTTCGCGGGTGGGATCCTCGCCGGATTGGCCGTCATGCAGCGCAAGCGACTGCCGAAGCTCGCGGTGCTGGCCGCGGCGACGCCGGCCCTCGCCATCGGACACGCGATCGGCCGGATCGGCTGTTTTCTCGTGGGCGACGACTACGGCCGACCGACGGACCTGCCGTGGGGCGTGGCGTTTCCTCAGGGCCTGCCGCCGACGGTCGCGCCGGTGCACCCGACACAACTCTATGAGGCGGTTGCGTTGGTCCCACTGGCGTGGTTGCTCTTCCGGTGGCGTCGCCAGGGACGGCCGGACACCTTCGTGCTCGGTGCCTATCTGGTGCTGGCCGGAACGATCCGTTTCCTGATCGAGTTCGTGCGGGTCAACGTGCGCGTGCTCGGCATCTTCACGGTCGCGCACCTGGCGTCGCTGATGGCCGTGGCCGTTGGTGTCGCGTTCCTTATTTCTTCCCGAAGACGGCCGAACCAAGCAGGACACCGAGACCGAGGGTCAGCAGGGCAGGAATCCAAATCCAACTGACGCCGCCCATCGATCCGTTCCCCATCATCCCGCCACTCATCGTCGTCCCGGTCATCGCTCCACTGCCGAAGAGCAGCAACTGGTGCTCAATGCTTCATCCCGCCCATCTGCTTCATCATCGGGCACGCGGCCATCGAGTCTTT
>JBDTUL010000650.1:0-3683 GCA_040007735.1 Gammaproteobacteria bacterium
CGCACTTCAACGGTTACACTCCGGTCACATTTCATCGCCTGATTTCAAAATGGACTCGCGGAATTCACGCTGGCAGTTCTGGATCGACCGCGGCGGCACATTCACGGATGTGATCGCGCGCCGCCCGGATGGGACCCTGCTCACTCGCAAGGTGCTCTCGGAGAACCCGCAGCGTTATCCGGACGCGGCGCTGCACGGCATTCGAGAACTGCTCGGCCTGGCGCCCGGCGCCGCACTTCCCGGCGACCAGATCGAGGCCGTGAAAATGGGCACCACGGTCGCCACGAATGCGCTGCTGGAGCGCAAAGGGGACCGCACCGTCCTCGCGATCACGCGCGGGTTCGCAGATGCCCTGCGTATCGGGGATCAGAGCCGTCCGCGCATCTTCGACCGCCACATCGTTCTGCCCACGCAGCTGTACGAGCGTGTTGTGGAAATAGACGAGCGAGTCAGTGCGCAGGGCGATGTGCTGACGCCGCTCGAAGAGGCTTCCGCAGAACGCGAGCTGCGGCAGGCTTTCGCTGCCGGCATCCGTTCGCTCGCAATCGTGTTCATGCACGGCTATCGGCATCCTGATCACGAAGCGCGGCTGGCCGCCCTCGCCCAGTCCATCGGTTTCACACGCATCTCAACCAGCCACGAGACCAGCCGGCTCATGAAGCTGGTCGGCCGCGGCGACACTACGGTCGTGGATGCTTACGTCTCGCCGATTCTGCGGCGTTACGTGCAATCCATCAGTGCAGAGCTGGGGCCGGCCGTGCGGCTCTCGTTCATGCAGTCGAACGGTGGGCTGGCAGCCGCCAGCGCGTTCCATGGCAAGGATTCCATCCTGTCCGGGCCAGCGGGCGGCATCGTCGGCATGGCCCAGGCCGCGGCGGCCGCCGGGTTCGCTCGCGCCATCGGCTTCGATATGGGCGGAACGTCCACCGATGTTTCGCACTACGCCGGCACGTACGAGCGCACTTTCGAAACGGTCGTCGCCGGCGTGCGGCTGCGCGCGCCCATGATGAACATTCACACCATCGCCGCCGGCGGGGGATCCATCTGCCGCTTCGATGGCGCCCGCTTTCGCGTCGGGCCGGAATCCGCGGGAGCCAACCCGGGGCCGGCGTGCTATCGGCGCGGCGGGCCTCTCACCATCACCGATTGCAACGTGATGGTGGGCAAACTGCAGCCGGCGTTCTTCCCAGCCTTGTTCGGCGCCGGAAGTAACGAAGCACTCGACGCCAAAGGCGTCACCCAGAAGTTCGCCGCGCTGGCCGCCGAAGTGGCAAGCGCCACCGGTGTGAAGCGCGAGCCGCGTGAAATGGCCAGCGGCTTTCTCGCCATCGCGGTAGACAGTGTGGCCAACGCAATCAAGCAGATCTCCATTGCGCGTGGTTACGACGTCACCACATACACGCTCGTCTGTTTCGGTGGCGCCGGTGGGCAACATGCTTGTCTCGTGGCGGATGCGCTGGGGATGAAGCGTGTGCTCATTCATCCACTCGCGGGAGTGCTATCGGCGTTTGGCATTGGACTAGCGGAAGACCGGTTGCTCAAGCAACGCGCATTCGAGTCCGTGCTGAATGCGGCGCTGATGCAGGAACTCGAAGCCGCCTTCAGCGAACTCGAACGCGAGGGCCGCGCGCAGCTGGAATCTCAGGGTGTTGACGACAGTGCCACGCGTTCCGAGCGGCGCGTGCATCTCAAATATAAAGGAACCGATACCGCAATCGAGATCGAGTTCGGGCCACTCGCCACGCTCGAACACGCTTTCGAAGCAGCTTACCGGCAGCGCTTTACATTCACCGTGCCGGAAGCCGAGCTGGTGGCCGAAGCCATCTCGGTTGAGCTGATCGCCGCCCCACTTGAAGCGCGCGAATGCAACACTGCCGCTTCCGACGAAACGGTCGACGCGGCATCCCCTCCAAGAGTGTCGGCGTGGATACACACCTTCATGGCGGGCCGTGACCACCCCACACCGGTTTACGACCGGGACGCGCTGAGCGCGCAGGACCGTATCGACGGCCCGGCGATCCTGTTCGACAAAACGGCAACCACGGTTGTCGAGCCGGGCTGGTCCGCCACGGTGAGTGCGCGTGCCGATCTGATTCTCGAGCGAGTTCAGGGCCTGCCGAAGCGTGTGGCGCTCGGCACCCGGGCCGACCCGGTGCAGCTCGAGATCTTCAACAACCTGTTCATGTCCATCGCGGAGCAGATGGGCATCGCCCTGCAGAGCACGGCCTACTCGGTGAACATCAAGGAGCGGCTGGATTTCTCCTGCGCGCTGTTCGATTCCAGCGGAGCGCTCATCGCCAATGCCCCTCACATGCCCGTACACCTGGGCTCGATGGGCGAAAGTGTCCGCTCGATCATCGCGGCACGCGGGAGCAAGCGCGATGGGCGCGGCATCGTTCGCGGCGATGTCTACGCGCTGAACAATCCTTACAACGGCGGCACGCATCTGCCGGACGTCACCGTCGTCATGCCCGTGTTTGACGATGCGGATGCGTCGATTCTTTTCTTCGTGGCCGCGCGCGGGCATCACGCGGACATCGGCGGCATGACGCCCGGTTCCATGCCGCCGGATAGCACGACGCTGGATCAGGAAGGCGTGCTCATCGATAACTTCCTGCTTGTTGAAGCGGGCGCATTCCGCGAACAGCCCTTCACGCAACTTCTGAGGTCAGGGCCGTTCCCCGCGCGCAATACTGCTCAGAACCTCGGCGACATCAAAGCGCAAGTGGCCGCGTGCGCGCGTGGCGCTCAGGAACTACACCGTGTGGTGGGCGCGTACGGCCGCGAAGTGGTGCTGGCTTACATGCATCACGTGCGCGATAACGCAGCCGAATCCGTGCGACGCGTTCTGGATCGGCTGGCGGATGGGTCGTTCCGTGTCGAGTCCGACGACGGCTCTGTAGTCTGTGTCGCCATCCGCGTGGACAACGCGAAACGTCGTGCACGCATCGACTTTGCCGGCACCAGCAAACAGCAGCTCACCAACTTCAACGCGCCTTCTTCCATCACGCGCGCGGCGGTTCTGTATGTGGTGCGCACGCTGGTGGACGACGAAATTCCTATGAATGAGGGGTGTCTGGAGCCTGTGGACCTCGTCATTCCCGCGGGTTCCATGTTGTCGCCGCAGGCCCCCGGAGCGGTGGTAGCGGGCAACGTCGAGACCAGCCAGGTGATCACGGATGCGCTTTACGGTGCCACAGGGCGGCTCGCCGCTTCGCAGGGCACGATGAACAATTTCACTTTCGGCAATCAGACGTATCAGTACTACGAGACTGTCGCGGGTGGGTCGGGTGCCGGGCCGGACTTCGACGGCACGGATGCCGTGCAGACTCACATGACGAATAGCCGGCTGACGGATCCGGAGGTGCTGGAGTGGCGCTTCCCGGTGATCGTTGAGCAGTTTTCTATTCGCCGCGGGTCGGGGGGTGCCGGGCGCTTCGCAGGCGGTAACGGTGTGGTTCGACGCATTCGGTTTCTGGAGCCGATGACGGCGTCGATTTTGTCTAACCGGCGGCGCGTTGCGCCTTTTGGATTGGAGGGCGGTGCGCCTGGGGCGGTTGGACGCAATTACGTTGTTCGGGGGGATGGAAGTGTTATTTCGCTGGGCGCTAAGGCTTCCATTGAGATGGCTGCAGGCGATGTCTTCGTAATTGAAACACCAGGCGGCGGCGGCTTCGGTCGAA
>JBDTUL010000651.1:0-3682 GCA_040007735.1 Gammaproteobacteria bacterium
CAATCCCGGTTTGCCGGGGTGGTGTGAAACGCCAGCCGCCGATCGCAAGTCGGAACTCGGGTGTTACACAACAGCGATCACGAAACTCGGCGTGCTGGCGCGAAGCCCGCTTTACTGGCACCTCGACTCATTTGCGGACAGGGCATCGGCGGAAAATAATCGCAGCTCCGCCGGCACCGTTGTCGACGGCCACGGCAAGCACTGGCTGTTCACGATTGCAGAGCAAGCATGGCGACCGCGCGCTGGCGAACGCGTGGCGATCATCGGACCACTCGTCGTGGACTCAGATGTTTCCTACACCGCACGTTACTTGGAAACAGTCGTCTCGCCCGGATTTCAGGACGGCAACGGGAAGGGACATCGACATCCCGGGCCGGAGGCGTGGTATGTCGTCGCCGGTGCTCAGTGCCTGGAGACGCCCAATGGTGTAATGACGGGTCGGGCCGGCCAGGGCATGTTGGCGCCCGAAGGCTGGCCAATGGCGATCGCAAGCCTCGGCCCTGAGCTCCGACGTACCGTGGTATTGGTGCTGCACCGGAGCGACGAACCCTACGTCATGCCTGTAAATGCGAAACCCGACTCACCGCACGCGCACTGGGAACCGAAGGGACTCTGCGCGGGCGTGAATGTGCATACCGAGCGGGTAACACATTGAGCACGATCTCGCCTTGAACGTGCCGCCGCCACGCTTCCCCGCAGATGCCGCTGGGACAGCGAACCATCGAATACCGGGTGATACAGTCGGCGCAGTGAATTCTCGCGCCAATCTCATCGCACTACTGCTAATCGCCGCGAACCTGCGACCTTCGATTACCGGAGTCGGTCCGCTTCTGAAGACGATTCAGGATGAGCTCGCGCTGTCGGCGACGGCAGCGGGCTTGCTCGGCAGCTTACCAGTCTTGATATTCGCAGCGTTCGCGCCGCTTGCGCGTCTGGCCCGCCAGCTTGGCGCTGAGCGCATGCTGCTCGCAGGCCTTCTGGTGCTGGTCATCGGTCTGCTCGTGAGATCGGAGGGCCATGTCCTGACGCTCTTCGCGGGAACAGCGATCCTGTCAATCGGCATCGCCTCGACCAACGTGCTTCTTCCGGTGCTCGTCAAACAGCACTACCCCACGCGTGTGCCCGCCCTCACTACGGCATACGCAACGATCATGGGATCCGTAGCGGCGCTCGCCTCCGGCGTAGCCGTGCCGCTGGCCCAATCGCTTCCCGGTGGGTGGCGGAGCTCACTCGCGAGTTGGGCGCTGCTGGCAATCATCGGCATCGTCTTCTGGCTGCCCAATGCTCGAGCGCCGGCCAAAAACGTGGAAGCGCCGACGAGCACCGCCACTCACCCTCCCTGGCGCACCCTCGTGGCGTGGCAGGTCACCGCATTCATGGGCCTGCAGTCGAGTGTGTTCTACGTTGCGATCAGCTGGTTCCCGGCAATCCTGCGGGATCATGGCTTCTCCGCATCGGCGGCAGGCTGGCTGCTGACGCTCTACCAGGTTGCTGCGCTAGTGGCTGGTCTCGCCGTGCCTTTCTTGATACGGCAGTTCAAGGACCAGCGGGGGCTGGCATTCTGCACATCCACCCTCGGTGCCGTGAGCATTCTCGGCATACTCATCGCGCCTGCCCACGCACTCCTCTGGATGACGATCCTGGGCTGCGCCTCCGGTCCGAGCCTCATCCTCGCACTGTCTTTCATGGGGTTACGCGCTCGAACGCCGGAATCAGCCGCGGCACTCTCGCTGATGGCGCAAGGCGTGGGCTACCTGATCGCAGCCTGCGGTCCTGTCGCGTTCGGCCTGATCCACGATCACACAGGCGGATGGACGATCGGGCTGATACTCGTCATCGCCATCGCAGCGGCGCAGGGACTTTGTGGATTGGGTGCGGGACGCCTCCTGAAGGTGTGAGGCGATTCGGCACGGACATCTCATCACTTACGAAGTCGCCTGCGCCGGTTGCGCCAGCTCGTTCAGGATCTCCTCCAGGTTCGTCTTCCGCTCCAGCGCATCCGGGTGGCGCGACTGCGGTTTCTGCACGATCTCCGAAAGCGTCTTGAGCACGCTGGCAACCTGATTCGCCTCTTCCTGCACCTGCGCGGCCTTCGCGGAAGTAGCCGGCCTGCACGCCGGGACCGCCGAAGCCATTGCGGTAGCCGTGCCGGCCGCTGAAGTGCCGGCGCCGTTCTTTGTCAGTACTGCGGTGGCCGCCGCCGGAGTCATCTGGTCGAGAAAGCCCTTCACCGTCTGCGCAAGCGCGCCGCGTTCTGGAAACGCCTCGCTCAGCAGCCTCGCCGCGCACGAGTCCGCCTGCCTCCGCGGCGGCCTTGTCCGACGCACTGTCTTCGGATGTTCTTGCTCGAGATGATGGTGCACCGCCACGCTCCGCCGCGGCTTCACGCCGGGCTCCGTTGCTGCTCCCCGCTCAAGTGTCGAGCGCCGCGCGAGAGTCGCATGGCGCCTCAGTCCGCTCAGTCATGCCGTAGTCGCGCAGCACATGCGCCACGCGGAGTCGGTAGCTTTCGAAAATCTCCCGGCGCCCGGCCTCCTGCACGCGGCGATGCGCCTCGAGGTTGCGCCATTGAAGCACCGCGTCTTGGTCGCGCCAGAAGGAGAGGGACAAGAGCTTGCGTGGGTCCGAGAGGCTCGCGAAGCGCTCGATCGATACAAAGCCGTCGATCTTGCTCAAGAGCGGCCGCAATGCCGCCGCCGCATCCAGATAGGCATTCACCTGGCCGTTCCTGGGCAGTACCTCGAAGATTACGGCGATCATGCATTCTCGTCCGGTGGTACGGCGGGCTGATGCGCGGTGCCTTCCACGGTTTCGACGAAGTTGCGTTCCTCGCGCAGAATGAATCGATGGCGTTGCGCGAACTGGAAGTTCTCAACACCTTCCGGATCGATCTTCAGGCGTGTGCGGTAGGCCTCGTAAGCCGCAAGGCTCGGAAAGGAAATCAAACCCCAGCCGATATCGCTGCTTCCCTCGTAGGGCAGAAAATAGCCCACCAGGTGTCCACCACATCGCGGAATGATGCTTCCCCAGTTCTCTGCGTACTGCTGGAAGGCGGCCCGCTGAAATGGATCGATCTGGTAACGAATCAGGCAAGTGACGGTCATTGCGTGCTCTGCGCCGTTTTGGACTCAGGCAACGATACAGATTTGTGGGGCTGTCATGGTTCGACTACGATCGAACCATGAGTGACGGCCCTAACATCGCGAGAATCGCCCGATTGGTGGGCGATCCGGCACGTGCCGAGGTCTTGACCGCACTCCTCGGTGGGCAGGCAATGACCGCAACAGAGCTGGCGGGCATTGCAGGAATCACCAAGCAGACAGTCAGCTCACACTTGTCGAAGCTGCTCGACGCACGACTCGTTGTCGTGCGATCCCAGGGACGGCATCGGTATTTTCAACTCGCTGACGAGGATGTCGCGCGTCTGCTGGAGTGCCTGATGGGTGTGGCCAGTCGTGCGGGCGCGGTGCGTCTGCGCACAGGGCCTCGCGAACCGGCACTGCGCAATGCGCGTATGTGCTATGACCACCTCGCTGGCGACGTAGGGGTTCGCATTTTCGACAGTCTCGTCGAACGAGCTGTGTTCAAGCGTGGTCACGACACGCTGGTGTTGACCACCACGGGCGAGGAATTCTTCTTCAAATTCGGCGTCGATATCGACGCGATCAAACAGCGTCGACGC
>JBDTUL010000652.1:0-3680 GCA_040007735.1 Gammaproteobacteria bacterium
CCCAGGCGCATGCGGCGGCCGTGACCCTTCGGCGCGCGGCGGCTTGAAGTCGACATGGGTGATCTTCAACTCCATCCCTCGCACCCGCACCTTCTTCAACTCGCGGAAGATTTCCTTGGGCATGCCTTCAGGTAAATCCACGAAGCTGTGATCTTCACGAATATCAATGTGCCCGATGTTGCGCCCGTCGAGCCCCGCCTCATTCGCGATGGCGCCAACGATGTTGCCCGGCTGCACGCCGTGCGTATGGCCTACTTCGATGCGGTAGGTTTCCATGGGCGGGCCTTCGCCTCTTGGCGGCCGCGGCGGCCGTGATTCCGGGCGAGGCTCACCTGCGGCGGGCTCCGAAGGCCCGTGACGCTTGCGATGCGTGCCGCGATCCGAATCTTTCCCGGAGGAGGAGTCGCCCATGGTTTCCGGCGCCCAGGTGCCCGGAACCGCGCCCGACTGCTGCGAGCCGTGTTTGGGCGTGAGCAGGAACGGAGTGGTCCCCTGCAGCATGCTGGCGATGGCAGCGGCGATCTCGATGGCCGGCATCTTCCCATCGCGCTCCACTTCTTCGAGCAACGGCTGGAAGGTTTTGCCTTCGCCACTCTGCACGGCGGCCACGATGCGTTCCTTGAAGCGATGGATGCGCTGCTCGTTCACATCATCGACGCTCGGAAGATTCATCGCCTCGATGGGTTGCCGCGTCACACGTTCGATGATGCGCAGCATGTTCCGCTCGCGAGGCGCCACAAACAGAATGGCATCGCCGGTGCGACCGGCGCGGCCCGTGCGGCCGATGCGGTGAATGTAAGTTTCCGAGTCGTACGGAATGTCGTAGTTCACCACGTGGGAGATGCGATCCACGTCGAGGCCGCGGGCGGCGACGTCGGTGGCCACCAGGATGTCTACTTTCCCGGACTTCAGACGCTGCACGGTTCGCTCGCGCTGCTGCTGCGGAATGTCTCCATTCAAGGGTGCGGCAGAGAAACCGCGCGCCTCCAGCCGCTCCGCGAGGTCTACCGTCTCGAGCTTGGTACGCACGAACACCAGCATGGCATCGAACGTTTCCGCTTCGAGCATGCGCGTGAGCGCATCGAGCTTGTGCACGCCGCTGACCAGCCAGTAGCGCTGCCGAATCTTCGGCGCGTTGCTCGCCTTGTTCTGGATAGTGATCTCGACCGGCGAGCGCATGTGTTTCTGCGCGATGCGGCGGATGGCCGAAGGCAGCGTCGCCGAGAACAGCGCGATCTGCCGCTCTTTCGGGGCCTGCTCCAGAATCCATTCGATGTCGTCTACGAAGCCCATCTGCAGCATCTCGTCGCCTTCATCCAGCACGAGAAACCTCAGGGTCTCGAGGTTCATTGCGCCGCGCTTCATGTGGTCCATGACGCGGCCCGGCGTGCCGACGATGACGTGCGCGCCGCGCTTGAGCCCCTTCAGCTGCGGGGTGTAACTCTGGCCGCCATAGATAGGCAACACATGAAACCCCTTCACGTGCGCCGCATATTTCTGGAACGCCTCGGACACCTGGATGGCCAGCTCACGCGTGGGCACCAGCACCAGCGCCTGATTCACGCTCTTGCTGACATCGATTTTCTGCAGCAGGGGCAGCGCAAACGCCGCGGTCTTGCCTGTGCCGGTCTGTGCCTGCCCGAGCAGATCTGACCCCGCGAGCAACGCCGGAATCGTCTGCGCCTGGATCGGCGACGGCGCCTCGTAGCCCACCGCCTTCAGCGCTTCGAGAATGGGCTCGCTCAACCCGAGCTCTTTAAAGCTGGGCAATGTCGGTTCGGCGGTCACAGGGGGGGTGCTCGAGGTCAAGGCGGGGGCGCGATTGTGCGCAAATTTGCATCGTCCGGCACTAGAGATTTTAGGGGATGGACAGGGCGCCCCGCAGGTGTGCGGAAAGCCACAGGAACCGGCTGTCGGTCACGATGCACGCCACCCCGCTAACTTGCTGTTTTCAAGCCAAAACGTGGCGTTCCCGGGCGGTACACTACGGCCGCCACCTGAGAGGCGAGGAAATAGCCGATGAACGTAGCGCAGACTGCAGCCGAGATTTTCAAGCGGGAAGGGGTGGAGTACCTGATGTGCTACCCGCTCAATCCCCTGACGGAGTCCTGCGCCGCAGCTGGCATTCGACCCATTATCGTCCGGCAGGAGCGTATCGCCGGGCACATGGCGGACGCGATGGCGCGCCTCAGCTCGGGCGACAAGGTCGGCGTGTTCTGCATGCAGTCGGGTCCGGGCGTCGAAAATGCGTTCGGCGCCGTCGCGCAGGCCTATTCCGAAGGCGTGCCGATGGTGGTCATTCCCGCCGGCTCCTCGCGCGCGCAGGCGTGGGTGAAGCCCGCCTTCAATTCCGCGGTCAATTTCCAGCACATCACCAAGTCCTGCGAGCAGATCAACTCACCTGCCGCCATCGTTCCGGCGCTGCGCCGTGCGTTCACGCAGGCTCGTAATGGTCGTCCGGGGCCGGTGTTGCTCGAGATTCCGAGCGACATCTGGAATGAGGAAGTGCCCGGTACGCTGGATTACACGCCCACGCGGCGCGTGACGTTCGCGCCGTCGCCCTCAGACGTGGATGCGGCTGCGGCGGCGCTGCTCAAGGCGAAGCGCCCGCTCATCTACGCCGGCCAGGGCGTGCACTACGCCAAGGCGTGGACCGAATTGAAGCATGTGGCGGAGCTGCTCGAAGCGCCTGTCACTACCAGTCTCGAAGGCAAAAGCTCGTTTCCGGAGACTCATCCTTTGTCACTGGGCTCGGGTGGCGTGGCCATGCCGAAGGCCGTGTTCCAGCACGTGCAGGAATCCGACCTCGTGTTCGGCGCCGGTGCCAGCTTCACGGCCACCGGGTTCGGCATTCGCTTTCCGACGGCGAACAAGACGTTCGTGCACAACACGAACGAGCCGGGCGACATCAACAAGAACATCCACACTGAGTTCCCGCTGCTCGGGGATTCGAAGCTTGCGCTGGGCATGCTGGCGGAAGCGTTGAAGGATCGTTTGAAGGGCAAGTCGCGCGGTCTCACGAAGGATGTGGCGGCGCGCATCAAGCAGCAGAACGATCCGTGGTTTGCCGAGTGGATGCCGCGGCTCACGAGCGACTCGAAGCCTCTGTCGCCGTATCGCGTTATCTGGGATTTCCTGCAGGTGGCGGACGTCGCCAACACTATCATCACGCACGATGCGGGCAGCCCGCGCGATGAGCTGTCGCCGTTCTGGCGCACCGTTGCGCCGCTCAGCTACATCGGGTGGGGTAAGTCTACGCAGCTCGGATACGGGCTCGGGCTTGCGATGGGTGCCAAGCTCGCTCATCCGGAGAAGCTGTGCGTCAACGTGTGGGGTGATGCGGCCATCGGCATGACCGGTATGGATTTCGAGACGTGCGTGCGCTGTCAGATTCCGATTCTCTCGATTCTGTTCAACAACTTCTCCATGGCCATGGAGTTCAAGGCGATGGCCGTGTCGCGTGAGAAGTACAAGTCGACGGATATCTCGGGGCACTATGCGGATTGGGCGAAGTCGCTCGGCGGGTACTCTGAGCGCGTGACGGAGCCTTCACAGGTTGTGCATGCGCTGTTGCAGGGTATTGCCGCGACTAAGGAAGGGAAGCCTGCGTTGCTGGAGTTCATTACTACGCAGGACAAGGTTTACTCGACCTTTAAAGATGCTTACGGAAGCTGAGATCT
>JBDTUL010000653.1:0-3675 GCA_040007735.1 Gammaproteobacteria bacterium
GTTCATGTGCTCACGGGCCCAGACGGCAGTCCGAGCTGTTGAAGGATGAGCGTCGCCGCTTCCTGTTCTGCGCGCCGCCGGCTCGAGCCGCTGCCTTGCGCATTCACGCTGAGCGACGGCACGTCGCAGGCAACCCAGAACACCTGTGCGTGAGCTTCCCCTTCCACCCGTTCCACCGTATATCGCGGCAACCCTAAGCCGCGAGACTGAAGATATTCCTGCAGCAGCGTCTTCGCATCTTTGAGTGCGTCGGGCGGCGGGAGCGCCGCAATGCGCGGCTCGAACAGCGTCTCGATGGCCCGCCGCGCGACGCCCAGGCCGCCATCCAGGAACAGCGCCCCGCACACGGCTTCCAGCGCATCCGCGAGAATGGATTTGCGTCGGAACCCGCCGGTCTTGAGCTCGCCGGAGCCCAGCTTCAACGCGTCCCCGAGCCCGAGCCCGGCGGCGACCTCGGCCAGCGGCTCGCTGCTCACCACACGGGCGCGCAGGCGGCTGAGATCACCTTCGGTGCAGGCGGGAAAAGCGCGGAACAGATGCTCCGCAACGACCAGATTCAGGACCGCGTCGCCGAGGAATTCCAGCCGCTCGTTATTGCGGCCGGGGGCGCTGCGATGAGTGAGGGCGGCGACGAACAGCCCGATGTCGCGCGGCTCGTACGCGAGCTTGTCGCGTACCCACGAAGCCGGCCAGTCGGCGTCGGTTACGCCAGGCAAATTACTCCGTCGCCTTACCGGTGCTGACGGTCTTGGCGAACGTCGCAAGCAATGAGAGATTGCCCATGAGAGGCACCGGTTCTTCGTAGGCGACTTCGATGACCCAGCTCTGGCCGTCGCGGCGAATGACGAAGTCCTTTGTGTCCGGGAAGGTAACTGAATCGATGTCGAGGCGCTTTTCCAGGCCGTTCTTGATGGACTGGGCGGAATCACTCGACTGCGACTCGCTCGCCTGCTGGGTCATGATGCGGGTGATGCTGAGGTAATTCATGTACACGGGAAAGAGCCGGATGACCGAGTACAGGACCAAACCCACGGGAATCAGCAGGAATATCCAGCCGATCGCCGTAACGCCACGTTGTTGTCTGTGCATCGAACCCTCCCGGGAGACCTGAATTCATTCGATGCGATGGCCGACCCGACTCCACATCGGCCCGCCCGAACGTTGCAAGTCCCAATTGAACCAGATTCGGGTCGCTTTGCCGACCAAATGGTTCTCAGGAACGAAGCCCCAGACGCGACCGTCTTCACTGTTGTCCCGATTGTCACCGATCATGAGGTACATCCCCGGCGGCACCTCCTTGATGGGGGTGGGGGGTTCCCCGAACACGCCCAGGTACTGCCGGTCGCCGCACAGGTAACCCCGGACCTCGGTCCGGTTGCAGCCCGGCAGCGGGGTCGGCGTCATGTCGAGCGGGGTTGGGCAGAACAGCGTCTTGTGGTCGTGCTTGCCCAGGTGCTCGATGGCCTGCTGCATATTTACGTAGCAGCCATCGTTGTAGCCGCCGGTCACGTCGAAGGGCACTGCCTCCCCGTTGATGAAGATGCGGTCGTCCCTCACCTGCACCTTGTCGCCCGGCAGGCCGACGAGCCGCTTGATGTAGTTGATGCTCGGGTCGAGCGGATAGCGAAACACCACCACGTCGCCCCGCTCCGGCTCGCTGATCGAGACGAACTTCGTGTTCAGCACGGGCAACCGCAGGCCATAGGCGAATTTATTTACGATGATGAAGTCGCCATCGAGCAGCGTCGGCATCATGGAGTCGGAGGGAATGCGGAACGGCTCGAAGATGAACGAGCGAAGCACCAACACCACCAGCGCCACCGGGAAGAAGCTGCGCGCGTAGTCCACCGTGCCGGGCTCGGTGGCAACCACCGGATCTTTGCCCGCCGCAACAGCGGCGGCGTCGCGCCGACGGCGGAACACCATGGAGTCGAGCCACCAGATGACGCCCGTGATTGCAGTGATGAGCAACAGCACCGCACTGAAATCCAGACGCTCCGCTACCAGCAACCGCAGAACCGCAGCGCCGATGAGAATGGGCAGCGCCCGATAAGCCGCCGTGAGCAGCACTGGATCGCGCGCGGGCTGAGGAGCCGCGGCAATCTGCCGGCGCGGCCGCAGGAACCAGTCGTCGATGATGGCGAGCAGGCCCACGGGCAACGCGAACCAGCTGAGCAGCACGATGAGCTTCATCCACATCGGTAGGTCATCCCGTGGCCGGTTGCGATGGCTTGCGGCATCACTCGCGCCCCACTTTCAGCACCGCGAGGAATGCTTCCTGCGGAATCTCCACGTGCCCGATGTTCTTCATGCGCTTCTTGCCTTCTTTCTGTTTCTCGAGAAGTTTGCGTTTGCGCGAAAGGTCGCCGCCGTAGCATTTGGCCAGAACGTTCTTGCGCAGCGCCTTCACCGAGGCACGCGCCACGACGGCACTGCCAATGGCGGCCTGCACGGCCACTTCGAACATCTGCCGGGGAATCAGTTCCTGCATCTTGTCGACCAGCTCGCGGCCGCGGTGATACGCGTTCTCGCGGTGCGAGATGATAGAGAGCGCGTCCACCTTGTCGCCATTGATCAGGATATCGAGCTTCACCAGCGGCGCCGCCTGGAACCGCGCGAACTCGTAGTCGAACGAGGCATAGCCGCGGCTCACCGACTTCAGCCGATCGAAGAAATCCAGCACCACTTCGGCCAGCGGCAGCTCGTATTGGAGTGAGACCTGCGTGGCCACGTAGAGCATCTTCTTCTGTACGCCGCGCTTATCGTTGCACAGCTTGAGAACCGCGCCCACGTAGTCCGGCGGCACGAGAATGTTCGCGGTGATGATCGGCTCGCGAATCTCTTCGATGCGGTCGGTGGGCGGCAGTTTCGAAGGGTTGTCGACCGGCATCACCTCGCCATCGGTCTTCAACACTTCGTACACCACGGTGGGGGCGCTGCTCACGAGCTCGAGCTGGTATTCGCGCTCGAGGCGCTCCTGCACGATGTCCATGTGAAGCAGGCCGAGAAAGCCGCAGCGAAACCCGAACCCGAGCGCGCCCGACACTTCCGGCTCGTAGTGAAGCGCGGAGTCGTTCAGGCGGAGCTTCGCTAGCGCATCGCGAAACTTCTCATAGTCTTCGGAATCGATCGGGAAGAGCCCCGCGAACACGCGCGGCTTGATCTGCTTGAAGCCCGGCACCGGTTCCGCGCTCGGACGATTCTCGAGCGTGATGGTGTCGCCGACCGGCGCGCCGTCGATTTCCTTGATGCCCGCGACCACGAAACCCACATCGCCCGTCATGAGCGTCTTGTCGACCAGCGGCTTCGGCATGAAGCGACCGAGCTTGTCGACCTGGTGGCTGCGGCCGGTGGACATGATGCGAATCTTGTCGCCGACCGTGATCATGCCGTTCATCACGCGCACCAGCGAAACCACGCCCACGTAGTTGTCGAACCACGAGTCGATGATCAGCGCCTGCAGCGGCGCGTCCGGATCGCCCTTCGGCGCCGGAATGCGCTTGACGATGGTCTCGAGGAGCTCGTCCACACCCTGCCCCGTCTTCGCGCTGACGAGCGCGGCGTCGGTGGCATCGATGCCGATGATCTCTTCGATTTCCTTGGCCACCTTGTCGGGGTCGGCCGAAGGCAGGTCGATCTTGTTGATGACCGGCACCACTTCGAGCCCCTGCTCGA
>JBDTUL010000654.1:0-3666 GCA_040007735.1 Gammaproteobacteria bacterium
CGTCAAAGGCAGTCTGGGACTACCTCAACGCAGTTGGTCACATTGATGCGCGCGGCCAGATTCAGGATTCATTGAGGGCAGCGCTCCGTGACGGCACCCTCGAAGTACCAGAGAACTTCAAGCCACTTCGCAGTCAGATTGCGGCAGTCCTCAAGAAACTCGCCGGCCGGCTGGAGGTGAAGAACGCGGACGATCGCCGGCAGGTGAAGACGAGAGAGGCAGTCTTGCAGAGCGCCGGGTTCAAGGCGCTCTGGGATCGCATCAAGCACAAGACCACCTATCGTGTGGCCTTCGACAATGACAAACTCATCGAGAGCTGTACCCGCGCGCTTCGCGATGCGCCACCCATCGATCGTACACGCCTCCAGTGGCGACGGGCCGATATCGCGATCGGGCGCGCCGGTGTCGAAGCGACCGAACGGCGCGGCGCCGACACGGTTGTGCTGAGCGAACAGGACATCGCGCTGCCAGACATCCTCACAGAA
Organism: Gammaproteobacteria bacterium; assembly: GCA_040007735.1. GTDB lineage: Bacteria > Pseudomonadota > Gammaproteobacteria > Steroidobacterales > Steroidobacteraceae > JADGHX01. Next base: position 486 of record JBDTUL010000654.1, read on the forward strand.
CTTCAGGATCGCACCCAGCTCACCAGACGCACAATCAAGCGCGTGCTCGTGGAGAGTGGACGGCTGGATGATTTCAAGCGCAACCCGCAGCAGTTCATCGAGCTCGCCGGTGAGGCCATCAACCGCTGCAAACGCCTCGCTGTTGTGGACGGCATCAAGTACCAACGCCTTGGCGGCGAGCACTACTATGCGCAACAACTCTTCGAGAACGAAGAGCTGACTGGCTATCTCCGGAATTTGATGGTCGCGGAAAAGGCGGTCTACGAGCAGGTCGTGTACGACTCGGACACCGAATTGACCTTCGCCGATCAGCTCGAGAAAAACGACGCCATTCGGATGTATACGAAGCTTCCCGGGTGGTTCACCGTGCCCACTCCTTTGGGTTCGTATAATCCTGATTGGGCCCTGCTCGTCAAAGTGGATGACGGTGAGCAGCTCTACTTCGTTGTCGAAACAAAGAGCGGACTCTTCGTCGACGATCTACGCGACAAGGAGCGCGCGAAGATCGAATGCGGAAAGGCGCATTTCCAAGCGCTCGCAGTAGGTGAGAGTCCGGCACGGTACATCGTAGTGCGGGATGTCAACGACGTGCTCGCTGCGATATCAGGATCGTGAGGTAGCCTGAAAATGAAGCCACTGAGCTTAAGCTGGCGAAGAAGCGCATTCTAGTTCTTGCATTCCCGGCGTACGAACGGCTGAAGCAGATGGATATCCTCCTTCGGCCAGCGTCCGTCGCGGAGCACATGTGACCAGGGATGAATGACATGACCGTTACGCTGAAGCGGCAACTCACTGAGGATGAAAAGACCCAAATACTTCTACAATACGGCAGAACGTGCTTTGCGACAGGCCATACGATTCCCGATAATGAGCCGCTTCACTACGATCATGTACGAGCCTTCGCTACAGGCGGCATTAGCGAGGTGAATAACATTGCGCCGATGTGCGAGACGCATAATAAGCAAAAGGGCACGCTCTCATTGGAAGATTTTCGTGTAAAGCTTGAGCTCAACGCATTTTTCGGTGGCGGCGATGCGCTAACTCTTAAGGATCTCTTGAAATACCTTGAAGAAAAGCGGGCCATCGAGAGGTTTGGTGAACCGGTAGCGGTGACGAAGCACTCTGACTCGGTCACTATCGACAGTCCAAGCGGTAAGACTAGTCACGTGTGCTATCGGTGCCCTACCACCGGGTGGGACTATTTTTACGCCGTGCTTCCGGTCGAGCTGATTGATAGCGATGACGACGAGGATCATAAGATTGGGCTTCAGCCGCGCTATCTAATTAGCGAGAAGGTATTTGAGCTGTTTCGGCACTTTCAGCGTCACCCTGTACTGCAGCCCTCCATCGGAAGAGTCCGCAACAATCGCTTCGTGCTCTTTGATGGGCAGCACAAAATCGCTGCACTCTTGTGGAATCGACGCCAGTTCTTCGAGTGTAAGATCTACCTATCACCTGACCTAACACTTCTGAATGAGACGAACATATCCGCACATGATAAGTTCGCACAGACACGATTCTATTCGTCAATAATGGTGGATAAACTCGGCGCTCAGTTCGGCGTCGATTTCATCTCGTACAAGAATCTCGAGAATGGCGAGCAAAAGAGCGAAGCCGGCTTTCTCCGGTTTCTGCGTCGTGATCCATCCAAGGGCCTCACCACTGCTGACGTTAATAAACGCTTTCGTAGCTTTCTCTATGACTCTGTAATTAGGCACGAAGAGAACAAGGCAGCCGCATTCATATCAAAAAGCAACCGGGGCACCGACGACAAGCCCTTGACGATCGACATGCTGAGCAAGTCTCTATTCGCAAACTTTATATATACTGAGCCGCTCGACGACAGCATGGCGACGGATGCGTATGCTAGAGAGCATGAGTTCAACAATACCGTCGCATTGATGAACATCCTTTGCGATTTGGTCCTATCGGGTTGGAATCCACAAGCAGGCGTCGCCGATGGATTCCAGCGCCGCAGCGTGCGCCTGCTCCGCTCAAAGGCAATTATGGCGTGGTCGGAACTTCTTCGCGATGCGGTCTGCGGAAAGCTTGACCTCCAAGATGCTGAGGATCGAGCACGACCATTTTATCGCCTCTTGACAAAGGAGCAGTTCCAGATCGGCGTAAGGAGCCCAATGCAAAGACTCGTCAGCTGGAACGGCTGGAATGCCCCCGCTGACAGTGAGATAGATCGTGTCCTTGCCGACAACAAAGGAAAAGTGAAGGAATGGCTACGTGATCACGGCTTGACGACTGGGTATTTAATGGGCGCGTCTGTCTAATGTTGGTGGCGACCACGTAGGGTGATAGTCGTCAATCGGCCAGCGGGACTCTGCCATTCGGTAAGGGTTGCCAGCTGAGTCACGGAGTCGGCGAGAACGATGATGGAACTCTTATCTCGCGTGAGAAAATCGCTATATCCTCGCAAGCCGGACTCCGCACAGAACACGACGCAGACCTCGACGCAATTCGGACATGAGTTGCGCGTACGCCGATCCAAGAGCTGTGACGCGCGGGACAGTCGCCAAGCACTCGCCGTGCCAGATTAATTGACGCGGGAGATGATGCGGAACTCACAGTCGACTCAGCTCCCGGTATCGACACACTGCATTTGCCAGCTTCATCTGCCGCGGCGTGCGGCATTCCGGCTCGAAGAGAAATCCGCTCGCGATTATCACCGCTAGGCAACGCGCGCGACTCGTCGCCACGTTCAGGCGGTTCAGGCTATACAGAAAATCCATTCCGCGCGGGGCATCCTCCGGGCGACTGGTTGCCATCGAGAAGAACACCACCGGCGCTTCTTGCCCCTGGAACTTGTCCACCGTCCCTGCGCGAGTGCCGCTGCCTTCGAGTCCGCGAACCAGACGCGAGACGTGCGCGTTGTACGGACCAACGACGAGGATGTCCTTGCCCTCCAGAATCCTGCTGTTGCCCTTGGAGTCGATCCAGGAGACGCTGCCTGACGCGAGCTGCCGTGCCATCGCCACCACGGCATCGACTTCCTCGTTGGAGTACGAGCGGTTGCCATCGTGCTCGACGAACACGGTACGCAGACCCGCCCCGTTCAAGTCATCTCCACCGGTAAGGGTCTGGAGGGTCAGCCCTTCCATAGAAGAGAGGCGCCCTTCGTAGAACATCTCCGAGGTGTAGGCGGTGATGTCGGGACACATCCGCCAGGTCT
>JBDTUL010000655.1:0-3665 GCA_040007735.1 Gammaproteobacteria bacterium
CCATGCATTCCACTTCGACGCGGGCCCCGGCCGCCAGGCCATTCACGCCCATGGCGCTGCGCGCGGGAAAGTGCTCCTTGAAGAACGTGCGATACACCTCGTTAAAGGTGCTCCACTCAGACATGTCCGCCAGCATCACGGTGCACTTCACGACGTCCTGCAATGAATATCCGTTGGCTTCGAGCGAACGCTGGATGTTCTGCATCACCTGCCGCGCCTCGGCCTGAATTCCACCCGCCACCACTTTCAGCGTGCCCGGCTCGTTGCCGATGGCACCGGAAAGATAAAGCGTATTGCCAACACGCACGGCCTCGGAAAACGGCAGGTTCGGCGGCATGATTTTGCCGGCATTCAGATACTGCACCGATTCGGAATTCGCCTCGTGCGCGACCGCGGAGCTACAAACTACAATCGCCAGAATCGCCAGTGAGGCGCCCGCGAGCGGGCGTCTTGCCACAAAAGTTCTCATATTCACGCTCCCCAGATCCTTTGTGCGTATCGCACGAAATTGAGCCCCAGGATTTTCTCGATGCGCCCTTCGCTGTGACCCCGCTTCGCGAGCCGGTCGGCCAGTTGGCGCAACTGGTCGGGTCCGCGCAAGTCGACGGCAAACGGGAATATATCGGGACGCTCCCCGGGCGCGGAAATTCCTGCAGCACGACGGGCCGCGACCTCGCGCTCGAGGTTCTTTTGATAGGCGACGAGATCGTCCACCTGCGTGAACGAGCCATCGGTGCCGATGCCGATGTGATCCTCGCCGCAGACCTCGAGCGCATGCTCGATGTGCGCCACGACGTCATCGCCGGTGACGTTGCGACCGATCGCGAGGAACGGCATGAAATAGATTCCCACGTAACCGCCTTTCGACGCGACGGCTTTCAGCTCTTCGTCCGTCTTGTTACGAGGCAAATCCACCAGCGCGCGGCAGCCGGTGTGAGTGATGGCGATGGGCTCTTTGGAAGCGGCGACGGCATCGAGACAAATCTGTTGGCCGCTGTGTGAGAGATCCACGATGACTCGCCGCGCATTCAACCTCTCGACCACTTCACGCCCGAACGGCGTGAGGCCTGGATTGCCCGGCGCCAGAGACCCGCCGCCGAGCGCGTTCGGAGCGTTGTAGGTGAGTTGAATCACGCGCACGCCCAGATCCGCAAAGATATCCACGCGGCCGGCCCGGTCGCCCAGCATCGCCGCGTTCTGGAATCCAAAGATCACGCCGATTTTCTTCTCGGCCTTGGCGCGCCGAATGTCGCTTGCGCTCAAGACTTTCAGCAGGTCGCCCGCGTTGTCGCGAATGAGTGCGTCCCACTGAGCCACGGCGCGCACCGTCTGCTCGAACGGCTCCTGCGGGCCGAACACGTGGCCCATGGTGAGATTGATGGCAGTGACGCCGGACGCATGCGCGTCTGCAATGACCCTTGGCCGTAGAACCGGCGCGGCATCGCCCGGGTTCGGCGGCACGGGCACGTTCGGGTCGTCCAGCGCGCCCAGCGTATTGATGACGAGCAGGTTCTCGAGGCGATCGGCCGCTGTGCGCATCGTGGCCGCCTCGGTGGATACTTGGGTAAGCGCGCCGGCCGCGCTGGCCAGAGCCAGGAAGGTTCTTCGGGATTGCGTCATGAGCGCGGATCGTACTTCAGAATACGACCGGTGCGCTTCACTTCCAGACTCCGCATCGATCCCGGTGATCGCCTCTTCGGGCGTGACGGGATCGCGTCACTCTCGGGCGAACGAGCGCCCGATGCGCCGGTTCAGGCGGAGGTTGGGTGTCGGGCCAGGGTCGGCTCACCTTTGACGAGGCCTGGCTCCTCTGCAGTTCCGGCAACGCCTTCGCCCTGAAGTCTCTGTATGAATGACGAGAACTCCTCTTCGTAGAGATCCGCCTTCGTGAGCGCGAAGCCGTTGAACCCCGCGAACGCTGGTGGGGCAGCATCCGATCAATGCCATCCCTGACCTGGCACGCGACATCGGCTGTGCCATTCTGGTGATGGGTGCCATTTCACGTTCCGGACTGAAGCGGATGTTCATCGGGAACACGGCGGAGCGCAGCCTGGATGACATGGCCTGCGATGTGCTCGTGGTGAAACCCCCGGGCTTTACGAGCCGTGTCCCGAACGCCAGACGCGGGGCACGTGTTCTCGTACCGCCGATGCATCTCGGCTCATTCCCTGGGGCGGCAATGGATCATTCCCGGCATTTCGCCACAACCACACGCCGATGAGCGTGCGTGCCAGCGGTTGAATGGCGGGATAGACCCACGGCTCTATCGCCGACGGCATGCCCGGCCCGCCCATTTCAACGACTATCAAGGATGCAGTCAGAAGAGCGGCGCCGGCATAGCCCACACTGACTGCCTTCTCGAGAGCGCGACCTCGCCAGAGTGCGATGCTGTACAGGCCGTTGCCAATAGCGAATGCGAGGAGCAGCAGGAAATACAGGGCATCCCAGATGCCATCGTAAAGGGCGACACGCAACGCCAACGTTGACCGCACGGCTGCATCGCCAGCGAGATACGCGATCCGCCAGTGATCGAACGCCTGCAGTGTAAATGCTTGCTGAGCGGCTTCAGTCGCGGCCCACACCAGCATTGCGATCAAGCCCGGGATAACGAGTGCGGGCAGAACTCGGCGCAGGCGAAGCGCCACTGCCAATGCTGCCTTCGCTTCATCGCGAGCGCGCGCTCAGCCCCGATATCGTGACGGTGTTCGTGCGCGACTATGAAGAGCGCAATGTCGAGATACCGGACGCAGAGCCCGCCGCCGTGCTGCGGTTTCTCATGGAGCAGCATGGCTTGCGCCAGACCGATCTCGCGGAACTGTTTGGCTCCCAGTCGAACGTCAGCGAGGTACTGAGCGGCAAGCGAAAGATCAACGTGCGTCAGGCACGCGCACTTGCCAAGCGATTCGGCGTGTCTGTCGCCGCTTTCGTTTGAACCTGCGTTTTCGAAGAGCGTCGATGCGAAGGCGCTGAACTTGGTCGTGAGTCGCCAGTGAACCGCCGGGACGGTGGGCCTCCCTTCCGATTGATGGCGCATCGAGAGTGGCTGCGCTCCCCTATGTTCAAATTGCGGGCGGCGGTCTGACCTACGGCCACTTTCCCGCCGCCATGACACGCGATGTGATTCAGCAAATCAAGGCCAACGCCGGCGGCCGCTCGCTTCTGGTGGTTGGCCGCGATGATGACGTGTCGAGCGAAAGACCCCGACCACACCCGAAGCCAAAGAAAACATGAGACACCGTCAACGCGAAAGCGATTCGAGAGGCACGCCGCGCAATCACGGCCGCGAAGACGTTGACCATCGCATCGGTGACCGCCTGGTCATCGCGTGCGAACGTACGCGAGAAGGCCACGAAGTAATTCGTCGTATGATCCATGGCGGCCGTCACTGCTCGTTTGTGGTGCTTGGAGGCGGTGAGTGTGCCAGCGACGTGCCACGACGAAGTGAAGCCGACCACGACTTACTACACCGTCTATTCACGCCGGTATACCCCTACATCCGAGGCATTGCACAGGGGCGATGCTCGCCGGGGCCTCGTAGGGTCGCGACGCGCCAAAGTCAAACGATGTGCTCACCTGGGCTCGCCACGACGCCGATCGGTGGAAGCTGATTGCCAGCGTTCAGGGCGGGCGGTCAGTCCTTGGCAACGCTCTCCAAGCCGTTCTTG
>JBDTUL010000656.1:0-3663 GCA_040007735.1 Gammaproteobacteria bacterium
GTGTCTGCCCTTGACGAATACACCCAGCGGCTCAGCGCCCGCGAAGCCGAAGCGCAACGCCTCCAGAAACTGCATGGCCGGCTAGGAAGCATTCGGCTCTCGCTGGCCCTGATCACCGTCGTGCTGGCCTGGTGGGCCTTTCTGAGACACGCCGTGTCGCCCTGGTGGTTGATGGTTCCAATCGGCGGGTTCGGGGTCACGGTGCTGTATCACTCCTCGGTCCGCAACGCGCGAGCGCGCGTTGAGCGCGCAGTGGCGTTCTATCGGCGAGGGCTTGCTCGCATCGAGGATCGCTGGATGGGTCAGGGCCAGTCGGGCGACCGCTTCAGCACGCCTCACCATGTGTATGCCGCCGACCTGGATCTGTTTGGAACCGGCAGCCTGTTCGAGCTCTTGGCCACCGCCCGCACGCGCATGGGCGAAGACGCGCTGGCTCGCTGGTTGCTGGGTCCTTCACCGCTCGAGCAAGTGCGCGAGCGGCACGCTTCCGTCGCGGATCTTCGCAATCGTGTGGATTTTCGCGAGGAGCTGGCAGTGCTCGGGGAAGATGTCAGCGTGGGCGTGCGCCCCGAAGCGTTGCTGGCCTGGACGGAAGGGCAGGATTCACCGGGTCGTCACTGGATTCAATGGGTCGCGTTGCTGGTGCCTGCGCTCTTTGTCGCCACGGCGGTGGTCTGGAGCATTTGGGGTTTCGCGACGCCGCTTCTTCTCGTGCTGCTCGCCGCGGTCGGCACGAAATACGCGCTTCGCACCTGGCTCGGGGAAATGCTCAGCGGCACTGAAGTCGCGTTCGAGAACCTGAGGCTCTTTTCGCAGCTTCTGCTTCGAGTGGAGCGCGAGCCGTTCAGTGCGCCGTCGCTGCAGGAGCGGGTTCGCAGATTGCGGTCGCATTCGCTCAGCGCTTCGGAGTCGATCGCCCGCCTGAGTCGAATCGTCGAGTTCATGGAGGCGCGGCGCAACCCCATACTGTCCGTGCTCGATGTGCCGCTGATGTACTCCGTCAATGCCGCGCTGGCCGCGGAACTCTGGCGGCGTGCTCACGGCAAGGCCGTTCGCGAGTGGGTCGATGCGTTGGGGGAAATCGAGGCGCTCGCTTCGATCGCCGCTTACAGCTACGAGCACGCGGACGATCCTTTTCCCGTCTTCGTTGAAGGCGCGGCTTCGTTCGACGCGTCGGACCTGGGTCATCCACTGATTCCGGCTGCGCGATGTGTGCGCAACAGTGTAGGCATCGGCGGCAAAACGCGAGTGGTGCTGGTGAGCGGCTCGAACATGTCTGGAAAGAGCACGCTGCTGCGCTCCGTGGGAATCAATGTTGTGCTTGCGATGGCCGGCGCGCCTGTTCGAGCGCGCCGTTTGCACCTGACGCCGCTGCAGGTGGGAGCCAGCATTCGCATCAACGATTCGCTACACGAAGGCAGCTCGCGCTTCTACGCTGAGATAACCCGTTTGCGTCAGCTTCATGATTTGCAGCAGGGCACTCTTCCCCTGCTGTTCCTGTTGGACGAACTGTTGCAGGGGACGAACTCCAGCGACCGCCGCATCGGGGCGCAAGGCGTCGTGCGGGCCTTCGTGAAGGGGCACGCCATCGGCCTCATCAGTACGCATGATCTCGCCCTCACGGACATCGGTGGCCTCGAGGAGGGCGCGCTTCACAACGTGCATTTCCAGGACGAGATCCTCGATGGCGAGATGAAGTTCGACTTCCAGCTGCGCGAGGGCGTGGTAACCCGAAGCAACGGCCTGGAGTTGATGCGGGCGATCGGTCTCGAGGTTTGATTCGGTCAGGAGCCTGTCCCGTACTCGGGCAGGCTCCTAGCCCCGCATGAAGTTCAGCAAGTCCGCGTTCACTCGCTCGATGTGCGTCAGGAACAGCCCGTGCGGTGCGCCTTCGTAGACTTTCAGCTGGCAGCCCGGAATCAGTCGCGCCGTGGGTTCGCCGGTAATCGATATAGGGCAGGACACATCCTTCGTCCCGTGAAGGATCAGGGTGGGCACGTCGACGCGCGGCAACTCACTGCGAAAATCTGTTTCAGTCACCGCGACGTTGCATTGGATCGCAGCCTGCAGCGAAGTTTTGAAGGCGAGGGACAGGCCCCAGGCCATCATCTCCGGCGAAGTGTCGGGAGTGAAGAAAGGTGGCGAGTTGTCCGACAGCCATTTTGGGTAATCGTGCGTCCACGCCTCGCGGATCTTGGCGATCACCGCCTTGTCCACGCCATGCGGGTTGTCGGCTGCCTTTAGCAGGAACGGCAGCGTAGGCGCGAGCAGGCCGATGCGCGCCACGCGCCTGGAGCCGTAGCGGGTGAGGTAGCGAACGATTTCACCGCACCCCATGGAGTGGCCGATGAGCGTCGCGTTGCGAAGATCGAGCACCTCCATGACCGCCGCGAGGTCGTCCGCCAGCGTGTCGAAGTCATAACCGCGGCCGGGGTCGCTCGATCGGCCATGGCCGCGACGATCGAAGGCCACGCAGCGCATGCCATGATCCACGAAGGGCACCATCTGGTAAGCCCACGCGTCGGAGTTGATGCCGGCGCTGTGGACGAACACCACCGGCTTGCCGGCGCCCCAGTCCTTGTAGAACAGCGCGGTGCCGTCGGTGCGCTCGATGAATGAGGCACGGGGCGGAATCGGAGTGCCGGCCGGCGTTGCGACGGAAGCGGCACTTGCATGTGCGGCGGACAGGCTTGCGCCAACGGCCGCGCCGAGAGTCAGTGCATGTCGTCTGTTCATGGTGTCTTCCGATGTCTCAAGTGGCGGCTGAGTTCTGTGGTTGAGACAAGTAGAGCCCCGCGCGCGACGAATATCGATTACCCCATAGGTAATGGCCGGGCGGTGACTGCACGGTATGATCTGGCGCCATGAATACGCCGCGCCCCTTCGGGAATCAGCTTCGCGACTGGCGCCAGCGGCGCCATCTGAGCCAGCTCGACCTCGCCGCCGAGGTTGAGATCTCGACGCGCCACCTCAGCTTCGTCGAGACCGGGCGCTCACAGCCGAGCCGCGCCATGGTGTTGCGACTGGCGAAGCGTTTGAACGTGCCACTCCGGGAACGCAACGCGTTGCTCGTGGCCGCGGGCTACGCGCCGATGTATCCGCTGCGGCCGCTTTCCGACCCGGCGATGAGCGCCGCCCGAGCCGCGGTGGATCTCATACTGATTGGGCATGACCCATTCCCGGCCTTGTTGGTGGACAGGCACTGGTCGCTGGTGGCAGCCAACTCTGCGGCAAGGCACTTTCTGGCGGGAATCGACGAGTCGCTACTCACGCCGCCAGTGAATGTGTTGCGGCTCACGCTGCACCCCGCTGGCTTCGCGCCGCGAATCGAGAACCTGGCGCAGTGGCGTGCGCATGTGATCGCGCGAGTGGCGCGAGATCTGGAACTGACCGCCGACGCGACGCTCGCCGATCTCTTGACGGAGCTGCGAGGCTATCCTGGCGGCGTTGCCGACCTGTCTGAAGAAACCTCAGAGTTTGGCGGCGTCGTGGTGCCGATGAAGTTTCGCAGCGATGCCGGCTTGCTGTCCCTGTTCAGCACCACCACTGTGTTTGGCACGGCGGTGGAGGTGACGCTTTCCGAACTGATGCTGGAGGCGTTTTACCCGGCGGATGAGATGACCGCTCGTTTGCTGCGTGAGTTGGCGGCGGGCTCCACAGCCC
>JBDTUL010000657.1:0-3654 GCA_040007735.1 Gammaproteobacteria bacterium
CGAAGTTTGGTCAGGATTTTTCCAAGTTGCTTGAAGCGGCGAACACGCTGACGCGCTTCTGGAGTTATTCGATATCGCCTTCGATTACCGCCAACGATACTGCGGGTAAGTTGAACGCGGCAGGCGCGTCGAGCTCGCTCGTGGCGCGGGATGTCAGCTCGTGCGCGCTGACCTACGTGGCGGGTACGGCCCAGCACGGCGGGCTCGTTACGCTACGGCTGGTTTTCTCACGCAGCGGCGAGAACGTGACTGACCTGCATCAGGTGCAAGTGGAGAATGTGCCGTGAGTAACCAGCGCGGCATGGCGTTGGTGGCGGCGCTATTCGTGATGGTGGTGCTGGCGCTGCTTTGCCTGTTCGCCGTTCGAACCGGGGCGGCGGGTGAGCAAGGTGCCACGGCACAAGTGCTGCAGAGTAGGGCTGGGGCGGCGGCGCGCAGTGGCATTGAGTACGGCGCGAATCGCGCGCTGAGAGGGGCTAGTTGCCCGGTTTCGGCGACTGTGGGGCTGACTCAATCTACGTTGGCGGGGTTCACGCTTACCGTGACGTGCACGCGTGCGGATCACCTGATTGGGGCTGTTACCTATCAGACGTATTTGATTGACTCGCTGGCGCAGCGTGGGGTCTACGGTACTGCCGACTACACAGCTCGGCGCATCACGAAGACGGTGACCAACGCGCCGTGACGGCGTTAAGAGCGCTCAATCGCCGGGCGGCCGGGAGGTGGAGTTGATGCTCGTGCGCGCTGGGCTGATCGCTAAGCCAATCACTCACGCAAAGCCAATCACTCACGCTAAGCCAATCACTCACGCTGAGCAATCACTCGCGCTGAGCAATCACTCAGGAATCGCTGACAACACTTCTAGAAATTTGAGCACGGGCGGTGGCATGAAGCTGCGCCGGCGCCGATAGACAAAAAACCGCCTCTGCGTAGCCATCTCCTTCACGGGCAGCGGCTTGAGCAGGCCCGCCGCCTGCTCGGTGGCAAACAGCGGCTCCGGCAGCCAACCTAGATACTTCGTGCGGGCGACCATGGCCTTGATGACGCTGGGCGAGCGCGTCTCCACCGCAACGTGCGGCGGCGGCAGCCCGAGGCGGCCGATCAGCGCGTTGAACTGCCGGCGTGGCTCCGCTTCAATCGAGGGCATCACCCACGGCACACGCATGATTTCCTGAAGCGAAACCTTCGCACGCCGTTGCAGCGGGTGTGCAGTAGCGGAGATTACCGAATACCGGTCGGTGAACTTGTGTTCAGCCACCTGCACGATGTCCGGACTTTCCGGAATGGCCCCGGAGATCGCCACATCGATCGTATTGTGGGTGAGCTGCACCTCCAGCAGATCTTCGACGGCCTCGGTGATGTGAACGTGCAGCTTCGGCCACTGCGTGAGCATGCGATCCAGCACCTTCGGCAGAACCATGATGGCCACGCTGCCGATGGCGCCGATGCGCAGCGTGCCCTGGCCCATCCCGCGCAGGGAATTGATCTGCTCGATGGCCAGCGCCGATTCCTCATTGAGCACGGTTGCGTGCGGCAGCAGTGCGTGGCCGAAACTCGTGAGCTCCATGCCGGTAGAGCGGCGCTCGAACAGCTGCACGCCAAGCTGGCCTTCCAGCCGGCGAACGATGCGGCTGAGCGCCGGCTGTGTGACGTGCAAAGCCTCCGCCGCCAGCCCGAGGCTGCCCGAACGGACAATGGTGAGAAAAGCGCGCAGTTGCCGGGGATCCAAAGCCATGCCGAAGTGTTATGACTCTTGCGCAAAATGGCAATACCCGGCAGCCCCCGGGCGAGCAGAAGATCAGCGCGGCCCGCGCCGGCCCTGTACGGTGCGGGGCCTGTGCAACGAGAGAGGGGACGGGCAGTGGTGTCATCCGGGCGTATAGCGACGGCGGAAGCGCAAATCACGGTTCGCGAAGCCGTTTTCGACCTTTTCAGGGCCTTCAACCTGACCACCGTTTTCGGCAATCCAGGCTCCACCGAGCTGCCTATGTTTCGCGAGTTTCCCGCCGATTTCAGTTACGTGCTGGCCCTGCAGGAGTCCATTGCCGTCGGCATGGCAGATGGGTTCGCGCAGGCCAACCGGAACGCGGCACTGGTCAATCTGCACTCGGCCGTGGGCGTCGGCCACGCACTGGGCAACATCTTCACGGCCTACAAGAATCAGACTCCGCTCGTGATCACGGCGGGCCAGCAGGCGCGCTCGATCCTGCCGTACGAGCCGTTCTTGTTTTCCTCCCAGGCCGCGGAATTCCCCAAGCCTTACGTGAAGTGGAGCTGCGAGCCGGCGCGCGCCGAAGATGTGCCCGCGGCCATCGCGCGTGCGTACTACATCGCCATGCAGGCACCGCGCGGCCCCACGTTCGTTTCGATTCCAGTAGACGATTGGGACCGGAAGTGCGCACCACTGGCTGCGCGCGAGGTGAGCCAGATGACGGTCGGCGATCCGAAGATGCTAGCGGACGCCGCGCAGGCGCTTAGCCGCGCCCAGCATCCCGTCATCGTCGTCGGCGCATCGGTGGCGCGCGATGGCGCGTGGAACGAAGTGATCGCGCTTGCCGAGAAGCACCAGGCGCCGGTGTGGGTCAGCCCCATGTCCGGCCGCAACAGCTTTCCGGAAAATCACCGCCTGTTCGCCGGCTTCCTGCACTCCGACCGCGAGAAAATCGTGGCGGATCTCACCGGCGCGGATTTCGTGCTCGTGCTCGGTGCGCCCGCTTTCACGTATCACGTGGAAGGCTTCGGTCCGCATGTGCCGCCTGGCGCGGCGCTCGTGCAACTGGTCGATGACCCTTCGATCGCCGCGTGGGCGCCCGTTGGCAAGTCGATCGTCACTCACCTGAAGCACGGCATCCAGGCCCTGCTCGACGGTCCGGAGCCGCGGTTGCGATCAGCGCCGAAGATGCCTGCGCGTGCGCCGAAGTTGTCCGGCGACCGGCTCACCGATCGCTATCTCGTGCAGCAGATCGCAGCGCTGCGCCCCGCGGGCAGCATCATCGTGGAAGAAGCGCCGAGCACGCGCGGCCCGATGCACGACTACCTGCCTATCACCGAGCCCGACACGTTCTACACCTGCGCAAGCGGCGGCCTCGGTCATGGCTTGCCGGCTGCGATAGGCGTTGCAATGGCCCGGCCGAAACAAAAAGTCATCGCGCTGCTCGGCGACGGCTCCAGTCTCTATGCAATCCAGGGTTTGTGGTCGGCGGTACAAAGGAAACTGCCGATCGCGTTCATCATCGTCCGCAACGGGCGCTACGAAGCGCTCAACTCGTTCAGCCGCCACTTCAACCTGAAGGAACTGCCGGGCATACAGCTGCCCGACATAGATTTCCTCGGGCTGGCGCAGGCGCAGGGCGTGAAGGCGGTACGCGTCGAACAGGTCTCGAAGCTCGATGAGGTGCTGGCCACCGTCTTCAAGTCCGACCAGCCGATGCTCGTGGAAGTCGTGACGGAGGACGCCTCCGCCCCGTAAGCAATTGATCGTTCAGAACGCGCTGAGCCAGCACATCGTCATCCGCGGCGTCGGCACGAACGAATTCTTCGGGAATGCGCCGTCGTCCGTCGCCACCTACAAAGGACGAAGTGACGATGAACTCCTCGTACATGAGCACGCTGGGCCTGTTCGACCTGGAGCGCGTCGAGGTGCTGCGCGGGCCG
>JBDTUL010000658.1:0-3654 GCA_040007735.1 Gammaproteobacteria bacterium
GTTTCATAGCTTCGGCGGCTGGCGTGGTTCGATGTTTGGAGACCATGCCATGTATGGCATGGAAGGCATCCGCTTCTACACGCGGCTGAAGACAGTCACCCAGCGATGGCCGGGGCAGGATGCGGCGCGCGCCGAGTTCGTGATGCCCACGATGAAGTGAGAGTCCGGCGCAGAAGGGTACGAAGCGTCCGCCGTCGCCAGCCGTCTTGGCTGCGCCCGGGCCAGGGTGCACACCGGCGCGTGGCTATCGGTTCCTGACGAGTTGATCGACGTCCCGGACCGCGCCGCGCGCCGCGCTCGTCGTCATCGCGGCGTACGCGCGAAGTGCGGGCGACACGCGACGAGCACGTGGAACAGCTGGCGCCCAGCCAACAGACTCCCGAGCCTGCCGCCTTCGCGCGAGCTCAGCCTCCGTTACCGCGAGATGAATCGAGCGTGCGGGAATATTTATCTCGATGCGGTCGCCTTCTTCGACGAGCCCGATGAGTCCGCCCTCGGCCGCTTCGGGCGACACATGGCCGATCGACAAACCTGATGAGCCGCCCGAGAAGCGTCCGTCGGTCACGAGCGCGCACTGGCTTGCGAGGCCTTTCGATTTGAGATAGCTCGTGGGATACAGCATTTCCTGCATGCCCGGCCCACCGCGTGGACCCTCGTAACGAATCACGACCACGTCGCCTGCCATCACGCGGCCGCCCAGAATGGCGGCCACAGAGGCATCCTCGCTCTCGAACACGCGCGCCGGGCCAGAGAATCGAAGCGAGCCCGGATCCACGCTGGCCGTCTTGACGATGCAGCCGTCCATCGCCAGATTTCCGTGGAGCACGGCCAAGCCGCCATCGCGGCTGAACGCGTGGCTCACGCGGCGAATGACGCCGGACTCGCGATTCAAATCCAGCTCGTCCCAGCGGCGCTCCTGGCTGAACGCGACCTGCGTCGGAACGCCGCCAGGTGCGGCCCGATAGAAGCACGACACTTCGTCTGAGCGCTGTCGCACGACATCCCAGCGGTCCAGCGCCTGCGCCAGCGAGCCGCCCTGGACGGTGGGCGTGTCAGTGTGAAGAAGTCCACCTCGATCCAGCTCACCGAGAATTCCCATCACGCCGCCGGCGCGATGGACGTCTTCCATGTGAACGTTGCGTACGGCTGGCGCGACCTTGCACAACACTGGTACGCGACGCGAAAGACGATCGATGTCTTTCATCGTGAAGTCGACGCCGGCTTCGTGAGCCGCAGCCAGCAGGTGCAGAACCGTATTCGTCGAGCCGCCCATCGCGATATCGAGCGTCATCGCATTTTCAAATGCCGCCAACGAAGCGATGCTACGCGGCAGGGCGCTGCTGTCATCCTGTTCGTAATACCGGCGCGCGAGTTGCACGATCGTGCGGCCCGCCTCCAGGAAGAGTTGCTTGCGATCCGCATGGGTGGCCAGCACTGAGCCGTTGCCGGGCAAGGCAAGGCCCAGGGCTTCCGTCAGGCAGTTCATCGAATTGGCCGTAAACATGCCGGAGCAGGAGCCGCAGGTCGGGCAGGCCGAACGCTCGATGGTCTGCACCTCTGCATCGGAGATGCGTGCATCCGCCGCCGCAACCATCGCGTCTATGAGATCCAGTGTCTTTGTTCGCCCGTCCAGCACGACCTTGCCGGCCTCCATCGGCCCACCCGAGACGAACACCGTGGGGACGTTCAGCCGTAGCGCCGCCATGAGCATGCCGGGCGTAATCTTGTCGCAGTTCGAGATGCACACCATCGCATCTGCGCAGTGAGCGTTCACCATGTATTCGATGCTGTCTGCGATCAGCTCGCGGGATGGCAGGCTGTACAGCATTCCGTCGTGCCCCATGGCGATGCCGTCATCCACCGCGATGGTGTTGAACTCCTTTGCGACGCCGCCGGCAGCGGCGATTTCCCGTGCGACGAGCTGACCGAGGTCTTTCAGGTGCACGTGGCCCGGAACGAACTGGGTGAAGGAATTGGCGACCGCGATGATCGGCTTGCCGAAGTCGCCATCCTTCATGCCGGTGGCGCGCCAGAGGGCGCGGGCACCGGCCATGTTGCGGCCGGCGGTGCTGGTGCGGGAGCGGTAGGTGGGCATGGGCGTGGATTCTGCGCCGTCTCGTCTATACTGGAAAATACAGAATCCATGGGCCCGATATAGGAAAAACAGATAGTGGACCTGCGACAGCTGCGATACTTCCTTGCGGTGGCCGAAGAGAAGAGCTTTTCGCGCGCGGCGCAGCGGCTGCACGTTTCGCAGCCGCCGTTGTCGACACACATGCAGAGCCTCGAAAGAGAGCTCGGCGTCCGGCTCGTAGACCGGACGAACCGTGGGGTCACGCTCACGCCGGCAGGGCAGGTGTTCCAGGATGAGGTCCGGCAGGTTCTGCGCCGCTTGGACCAGGCCCGCCTCAAGGCGCAGAGCGCGGGCCGGGGAGAACTCGGTGAGTTGTCCATCGGGTTCGTCTCGATTGCCGACTATGGAATCCTGCCTCCCGCGCTCCGCCGTTTCCGGGAGCGGTTTCCGAAGGTCGACGTGCAGCTTCACGAGCTGACGACGGATGCGCAGATCAAAGGCGTTCGCGCCGGCACGCTCGATCTGGGCATCGGTCTGGGTCCGGTGAATGAGCCGGATCTCATCTTCGAACCTCTGCTTCGCGAGCGTCTGCTGCTGGCCGCGCCTGCGACACACCGGCTCGTGAAAGGCACCGGCGCCATTCGTTTGAAGGCGCTGGCGGGTGAAAGCTTCATCACTCCGCCGCGCGAGGCGGCGCCGGGGCTCTACGACCTGTTTCTGAGTGAATGTCGTGAGAATGGCTTCGTGCCGCGGATCACCCAGCACGCACGGCAGATGCAGACGGTCGTCGGCCTGGTTGCGAGCGGCATGGGTGTGGCACTCGTGCCGTCATCCGTGAAAAACCTGAAACGGGCAGGCGTGCAGTACCGGCCGGTGTACGGCTCGAAGGCGAGCATCGAGATCGGACTACTGCGTCGGCGGGATCACGACGAACCTGTCAGCGAGAATTTCGCCGCGGTCGTGAAGGCGCTGGCGGCCGGCCCGCATATCAGGTAGATCGAATCACTCGGGGTTTGCCGAGTCCGGCGGCGCTGTCAGGTAACCCTGCTCGCGGGAGAGTTCCACCACGGCCATTCGCGAAGTGACGCCGATCTTGGCGAACAGCGACTTCAATCGATATTTCACCGTATGCGGCGACACCTTCAGGAGCCGGGCGATTTCTTTGTTGGTGAAACCCCTGTCCAGGTGACGGAGCGTCAGCAGCTCCGGTGCACTCAGTATCGTCGACTCGCGCTGGCGTACCGCGGTGCTGCGCAGGAGCCTGCGCAGACGCCTGAGGCATTTCTATGACGGCGTGCACTTCATCAGGGTTGGTTGCCAGCGTGGCGCGGATAGCGGCGCCAAATGCGGAGGCGTACACCACACAGCGGCAGAGGCGGGCATGGTGCTCGTGTGGGCAAATGTGGGCAGCCTGCTCGGCGCATTCGCAATCGGGTTCGCGGCGCAGAGATTTCGCGTTGTTCCCTTGATCGTGGGCGCGATGTTCGTTGCCTTCCTCTGTGTCGTTGCATTCGGTGCAGGCGACTGGAGCCTGCATCAGATGGCCGCGATCGGTGCGGTAGCTGGCGTGTTCGTCAACG
>JBDTUL010000659.1:0-3640 GCA_040007735.1 Gammaproteobacteria bacterium
GACTCGAGATCGATCGACAAGTCGTGTCGGTTGAAGACAGCACCGGTTGCATGCACGGCTCGCGCGGTCGGGTGGAGCCCGCAAGCGTCGACCTGCGCTCGGAAGTGGCGATCGTGGCTGGCATCGCGAAGGCAATGTTGCCGCCGAATCCGCATGTGGAGTGGGATCGGTGGGCCGCCGACTACGCACTCATACGGGAAGCCATGGCTCCTTCGCCTCCGTCACTCAGCGAATTTCGCAGACTAGTGGGTTCTGCCCGATTCACGAAGCATGGCGCCAACATTCCGCGGCGAGAGAAAGTCCGCAGGGGAAATGGTGCCGGCATTCATCTGCGCAAAGCCATTCATGGCCTTCTGACTACCCGCCATCGCGCCAAACAGTTGCCGCATCTCAGGCGGTGGCGGCTCCATGGATGCGAGCTGGCAGGTAAAGTCATACATTGCCACCGAGCCAGCGTCGCGCGCCTGCCGATAGGCCTCCATCGCGGCATCAAACGTTTGAACCCCGGTAAAAGCTTCGTCCACTGCGCGCGCGCACGCTTCGGCGTCGCGGAATGCGTCCTGGATCCCTTGCGCCGTGATCGGATCCTTCAGGTAGCCGGCATCACCCACGAGGGCCCAGCCCGGTCCGTACGGCTTGCGAAAGAAATTCGGTGTAGGCGCGCCGGCCAGGCGTGATTCGCGCTTCGCGCCGCGCATTCGCTGCGCGAACTCGGGGGCCAGCTCGAACAACCTGAGATAATGGCCTTCGAGGTCCTGTTTGTTCGCGCTGAACTCGGTGTACGGCCATCCGCCAACAACCATCGTCAGGCCGTCATGAGTGGGCGCCGCCGCGAAACCGCGGTTGGGGCGAATGTAGTTTTCGAAGCGGCCGCCCGTCGGCAGACCACTCCAGTACGAGTAGTAAGGAGCGAGCAGCGGCGGCCGCTCGTTGTACTTCTCCGGCTGCACGGCTTCGGCCACCACGGAGTTGCGGCCGTCTGCGCCTACTATCACGCCAGCGCGCTCGGTGATGGCGGTGCCGTGCTTCGAATGCCCTTCGATGCCGACCACCCGCTCGTCTTCCATCGATATCTTGTCCACGATAAACCCTTCGCGGATTTCTGCGCCGGCCTCGGCCGCAGCCTCGAGGAGCAGCTTGTCCAAAATGGTTCGCCGCGGGCAATAGGCAACTGGCGATTGTTCCGTGCCAGGCGCACCTGCGAGCGTGACAGGGCCGAAATCAAACGTGTACGTATTGATCGGAGGACACCCTGTCGCGATCAGCCGGTCCAGAACACCCCATCGTTTGAGCGAGGCCGCGGCGAGCGGGTGGACGACGTGGGTAGACATCGTGTCGCTGGGAAAGGTGGCGCGATCGAGTAGCAGTACGCGATAGCCCTTGCGCGCGAGCAGCATCGCCGTAGGGGAACCGGCGCAACGCGCCCCGATGACAATTGCATCGTATGACGTGGCCACGGATCAGCTCCTACGCCGGCTTCGATTGAATGCAGGCTAGCCCTCCTCCGACTGGCTGTCCAGATGCCAGCTGCGTCGGCAATCCATCAGGGTCCAAAAGCTAGGATCTTGTCGCGACAAGCGCCGCAACCTGGCACCTCGAGCTGTGGCGACCAGATACGAGCCGCATAGTCATTCGCGGAATTGATTTTCATCGGGTCTTCGGACTATCGCCACTGTTACGCGTCAACTCGGCGTGCAAGTCGTCCGCATCACCAAAGTCGTCAATGATGTCATCCGCAACCGCAAGAATATCCTCAGCCGAGGCGTCCGGTTTTGGACCCGCGCGCCGGCGTGGGGCTGACGCCTCCGTATATATATAAGGTGTACTTCATGTAACGTGACGAAGCAATGCGGGGCCTTGTCTTCTGATCGACAATAGGGAGCGCGGCTAAGTCAGAAGAGCTTCGGCCAGTCCTTCTGGTAATCGGGGCTGCCAGTCCAGCGCTGCTTCACACTGGCATCGAACACGTCCCCGGCTTCCGGCTTGCGGCGCTTCGGGTTTAGATTGAACGGCGGCTTCTTCCACGGCGTGTGATACGCCTGGGAGAACTGGTTGAGCACGGGTACGTGAACCGGCGGTGTGGAGAACTGCACGCCGACGGATGCGAGCTTCTCCATCATCCAGTTGAGCGCGATGTCCGAAAGACCCGCTTCCGCATTCGGATAGCCGCCGCCCACGTCCGAGTGGCAGCCGGCGAACCACAGCTGCTCGATGCGGGCGTCGCTCTTCCAGCGCGTGATGGGGAAATCCATGCGGCGCTCGTCCAGCGCCATGGCGTGAAACCCGCGATCCACCATGGGACTGAGGTTCAGATCGACGAAGGTGAAGAGGTCACGCCGTTCGCCTTGCGTGATGTAATCCGGGATTCCCATCGAGCCCACCGTGTCCCACACGGCGACGGACCTGATGCGGATGCCGGTTATGAACTCCTTGTCCTTGATGGTGAGGCGCGCAATGGCTGCGCCAACGGCATGCGCCCAGTCCGTGAGCGTCGCCGCGATGCCGTGCTTGCCGGTGAACACGACGCCTTTGCACTTCATCCAGGCTTCGAGGCCCATGAGATAGGCCTTATTCTTGTCGTTGGGATCGTAGGCGTTCTTGTTCAGCAGCCCCACGGTGGCGACCATGCCCGCCAGCGCGCGGGCGGTGTACGCGCCGCGGCTGAAGCCGACGACATGAATGGAGTCTCCCGGCTCGTAGTAGCGAGATATAAAGGTGTAGCCACGAATGATGCGGCCGATGACGCCGGCGCCCAGCACGCCACCCAGCGCCTTACGCACCACGTTCTTCGAGTCTCCGACGCCGTGCATGTACTTCGAGACCTGCAGCGTTTCGCGTGCCGGTGACTTGAGCACGCGTTCGGCTTCATCCCGCAGCGCCAGCGTCTCCGGGGTGATCTGACCCGCGAGGTTCGCGAAGAGCTTCACTACGTTCGTAACGCCGTCGCTGATCTCGGTGTCCTGCTGCGCATCGCCGTCGAGGTCGGAGTCCTCACCCGGCGCGGCGGGGGACGCGCCGGGGCCATTCCACGTGCCATCGGCACAGAAGACGATCTGCTTGCTCATGGGAGAACCTCGGCCGATACATGCGACCCGTCATTCTATGACTCTGTCACAAGAACGGCAGGCATCTCTTCGCTCACAACATTTCCGCACGCGCCACCTTCTGGCTATCACCCGCCCGGTGCGCGGGCTGAATTCTACGAAGACACTTCCGGAAAGCGGTAATCCGGTCGCCGTGGTCGCAAGCAGGCCTACACTTCCCGTTGTCACTCCCGCTGCGATCAACCGAAGCGCCGTTTCGTCCATCATGTTTAGTAATTGGCATCGTCGTGCCGCCGTCCGGTCGGCGTAGTGTCCAACGAATCGCTCAACCTCGAGTTGTTTGCATTCGACCCATTCAACTGCGCGCTCTTGTGCGATGCGCTCGAGCACATGCATTGCGATGCACGATGTGAACGCATCCACATCTCACGGCAGCGACAGCGCATTCACGCCCGTGCCACTGCATGCGTTACTAAAGTTCAGCGCTATCCCGCCGAGAGTTGATCCGTAAGGTAAACCCCTACGCAAGGACAGAACGCGTTCGGGGACTCGTCCACAAGTCGATCCGTTCAGGATGAGCGCGATATAACGATGAT
>JBDTUL010000660.1:0-3624 GCA_040007735.1 Gammaproteobacteria bacterium
CGGCCGTCGCCAGTGAAGTAGAAGGCGCCCGCCACCCAGTCGATGAAGGTCGACGAACTGGACAGGCGCGATTCCACCGTCCAGTAACTCTCCGTGTTCGTGTTCAGGCGCTGCGTGAGGTTGAGCGGCGAACCGTCGTCATCGTACGTCTGCGTCGAGTCGAGATCGCGGTGGGAGACTACCGTCAGGAAGTTTATGCCCGGCGTGATGTCCCAGCTCAGCTTGGCGCTGAGACCCCTGTTCGTGAGGTCGGTGAACGGCTTGAATTGGCTGCCGCCGCGCACCGAGGTGCCGTTCACCTTGAACCCGTTGTAGAAGGTGTTGCCGGGGATCACCGTGCCGGCCGTGATCGGGTCGTTGTAGGTCGCGTAGGTGGTGTAGGGGCTGCCCGTGACGAAGCGCGAGTCATACGCAACACCAAAATAGGCCGCGGCCGACTTCGCGTTCGGCGTGGCGACATTGCCGAGGATGCTGACGATGCTGTCGGCCGCATTCTCGCTGGTGTCGCGGATGTAGTCTCCGCTCACGGTGATGCGCAAGTTGTCCGCGGCATTCCAGAGCACGGAGGCCCGTGAGGCCTGCACGTCCTCACCGCCGAGATGCCCGATCGTGCAGTCACCGGGCGAACGCAGGTTGTTCAGGTCCGCGTACGGCAGGCTGCCGGCGAGCGCCGGTGTGCCGCGACGGTTCATGTCGCACGTGAAATCGAGCACGCGCTGGTAGCCGGTGCGCTTCTTCGAAAGTGCTGATAGTGACAGGGCGACTGCATCGCTCAAGGGCAGGTTCAGCCCGCCCCGCAATTCACGCCGGTCGTAGGCACCGAACGTCAGTTGCGTCTGGCCCGAGAAATCGCTGGTGGAGGGCTGGCGGCTGACGATGTTGACGGCGCCCGCCAGCGAGTTACGCCCGAACAGCGTGCCCTGCGGCCCGCGCAGCACCTCGATGTGGTCTATGTCCAGCAGGTCGAAGTTGGAGCCCAGCAGAAGCGGGTAATAGACGTCATCCAGGTAGAAGGCGACGGCCGGTTCGACCGCGAGGCTGGTGTCAGCTTGTCCCACGCCGCGAATGGAGGCCGAGACGCCGGGACCGAACGCGCCCTGCGTCTTGCGGAACTGCGCGTTGGGCACGATTGACGTGAGCTCGCCGACGCCCGTGATGCCGCGCTCTTCGAGGGCCTGGGCCGTCACCGCGGTGATCGCGATGGGCGTGTCCTGCAGGTTGGTCTCCTGCCGAGTGGCGGTGACGACGATCTCGCTGATCTCGGTGGTCGGCTCCTCGGCGGACCATGCCGGCGTCACGGCAACCGTTACAAATGTCATCAACGATGCGATCGCAGGCAGCTTATTCCGCTTCATCAGTTCCCCCTCACGAATTACAGAATGCATCGCGCGCGCCGTCGCACGCGGTACACGAGACCTGCCGGGGTGTCTCCCCCGTGACAGGCCGCGACAGATATCAGAGTTCGGCGGGGGCGTAAGGGAGAAACAGTTAGCTCACGTCAACTGCCACAGAATCAGTCTGTTACGGCGTGTTAGTGGCCCGTTTGCTGACGCTGTGTATCGATGGCTGGTGCTTTCGGCACACGCGGATCGATGCCGCCCCGCCCTGCGCGGCTCGGCGAAGGCCTTCACCGCAACGCCCGCGCTCAGACGGGCTTCGGTAGATGCAGCAGACCGAGCCAATCCGCGACCATCGCGGCCTTCTCCTCGCCCTCGATTTCCACGGTGTTGACCGTGGTCACCAGATAAGCGTGGTCCCCTCTGGGCTCCACTGCTTTCAGCACGACGTGATTGCGCAGACGCACGCCGACAAAGACTGGCGTGATCCAGCGAACCCGGTTGAGACCGTAGTTCAGCGCGAAGCGGTCGCCGCGCCGGCCCATGACCCGCACGGCGCCGTCCGCACATTGAGGGCCCTGGCAAGCGCTGAGCTTTGCCTTATATGGCTGACCACTTGGCCCTTTGCATCCGGCAGGTCCTTGATCGCGAAGTTACGACGACCTTCTACGCAGGGCGGGCTGACACCGCACGAGGTTCTGCCGCCTCACGCAAGCCGCGCCGCGACCGCAGATGTCAGAGATCGCGCATCGGCAGCATCGCCGCCTTCAGATGGGTGTGATGCTCGATGGCGGCCTCGCCGAGCTCGTGGCCCACGCCCGACTGGCGCACGCCCCCGAAGGGCACGGCGAGATCGAGCACATTGTGAGTGTTCACCCACACCGTGCCGGCCCTGAACTGGCGAATGAAGGCATGGGCCATGTCGAGGTCGCGCGTCCAGATGCTTGCGCCCAGTCCAAAGTCTGTGTCGTTGGCTCGCCGGATGACGTCGCCGACGTCGGTGAAGCGCTGAACAGTGAGCACCGGCCCGAAGATCTCCTCACGCACTACCCGCATCTTCGGAGTCACTTGGGTCAGCACCGTGGGTTGCACGTACGCACCGTCCGCGGACAACCGCTCCCCACCCACGAGAACTTCTGCGCCCTCTTCGCGCCCCGAGGCGATGTACTCCAGCACCCGCTGCTGCTGCCGGGACGAAATGAGCGGGCCCATCTCCGTCGTCGGATCGAGCGGCGGGCCGAGTTTGATCTTGGCGGCGATCTGCGCGATGCCCTCAGTCACGCGATCGAAAATGCGCTCGTGCACGAACAGGCGTGAGCCCGCACAGCAGTTCTGCCCGTGATTCGCGAAGATGCCCATGGCCGTGCCGGGAATCGCGACCTCCAGGTCCGCATCCTCGAGGACCACCATGGGGGACTTGCCCCCGAGCTCCAGCGTGAAGCGCTTCATCTGCCCGGCTGCAGCGGCCCCGATGCCCCGCCCCACTTCGGTTGAGCCGGTGAAACTGACCTTGTCGACGCCGGGATGCGCCACGAGCGCCGCGCCGGCGATCGCGCCGAAACCCGATACGACGTTGACCACGCCTTCGGGGATGCCCGCAGCGGCAACGAGCGCGGCAAAGCGCAAGGCCGTGAGTGGCGTCTGCTCCGCGGGTTTGAGAACGATCGTGCAGCCCGTGGCCAATGCGGGCGCAATCTTCCAGATGGCCTGACCGAGCGGCACATTCCACGGCGTGATGGCGCCGACCACACCCACGGGTTCGCGCAACGTCATCGCGAAGAAACGCGCATTGGGCACATAGGGTACGGATGCGTTGATCGTCTGGCCGTGGATCTTCGTGGCCCATCCGGCCATGTAGCGCAGATAGTCCACCGAGAGATCGACGTCGAAGAGGCGCGTGCCCATGAGCATTCGGCCGCTGTTTACGCTTTCGATCTCCGCGAGCTCGGCGGCGTTCGCTTCCAGCAGATCGGCGAGGCGCAGGATGATCCGTTCGCGCTCACTTGGGCGCATTTTCGGCCACGGACCTTCATCGAACGCGCGCCGCGCCGCGCGCACGGCACGGTCGATATCGGTCGCATCACCCTCAGGCGCCTGAGTCAGCTCCCGCCCGCTCGTCGGATCGATAACCGCGAATCCACGCCCGGACGCGCTGTCGACGAAGCGTCCGCCGATGAACAATTGTTGGGGTGAAGCGAGGTAGCCGCGGCTCGCGGCGCCGAGTTTCGTCAGGTCGTTCCACAATGCATTCATGAATCACCATTGATAGCCGAGTGTGACTGCATAC
>JBDTUL010000661.1:0-3612 GCA_040007735.1 Gammaproteobacteria bacterium
ATCTGGTGGACGTGGTGAAACGCGCCGTCGAGCGCGATCGCCGCGCGCGTGCCGAGGCCGTCAAGAAATCGCCCGACGTCGAAGTTCTCATCCGCCAGGCCGAAGAAATCGCCGGTGCCCTGCGCCGCTTCACTCAACCGGCGAACGCGCCGCGCGCGGTGCCGCCTGCGCGCGCTGTGAGTGCCGAAGACTCAAACTCCCGGCGCACCACCATCGACGCACGCTGGCCGACGGGCCGCATCTCGGTGCTGGATGCAATCGAAGGCCTGCGCAAACTTCGCCGCCACTACGATGACCACAAGCTCGACGACGTGGCGTGGGACCTGCTCCTCGAGATTCTCCGTGCGGAGCAGTCCCAGCATCGACTCTCTGTTTCCGCGCTCACCATTTCGATTCCCGGTGTGTCTTCCACCACCTCGCTCCGGCGCATCAGCGAGCTCACCGCGCGCGGCTACGTCGAGCGAGTGCCGGACGCCCGCGACGGCAGGCGTGATTTCGTGCGCCTGACGCACAAGGCTCGCGAGCTGCTGGCCGACTACCTGGCCAATGCCGATTCGTACGTCGGTGACAACCAGTCGGTGGAGCAAGGTTCGCGATCTCCTTCGCAGGGCCGCCGACGCTGATCCACGCAGGCAAACTATAGCGGCACCTGAGGCGGCGTGTCGCGTGCCAGCGTGTCGCGCTAAGGCGAATGGGTTCATTCTGCACGAACACCAAGTTGTCTTCGGGTAGGTACAAAGGTGGCAAACCGCAGGTAATAGCGGGCGAATGCGTCACCTCGGTGTCATCTGGCGCTGGCGCGGCCGGGCTCTCGCTAAGCTTCCGCCATCGCGTCGCGCACGCATCTGTCGTCTTATATGAACCCGCCCATTACGTTTACGCTCAGCACCACCGCGCTCCCACTCGATGCCCTGCAGGCAGCCGCTGCCGCCGAGGGCTCGGAACACGACTTCTGGGAGTTCATCTCCGGCACGGTGATCCAACGATTCCTCGACTTCTTCTGGGTGAAGCATCACGTGTCACAGGAGACGCTCCGGGCCTATCGCGCGGACCTGGTCGCGCTCGATCGCTGGATGCTGCTGTTCAAGCAGAAGACGCTGGTGACGGCGGTGGAGTCGGACGTGCGCGAATATCTCGACGCGACCTACGCGGCCGGCGACCGCGCCCCGCGAGAGCTGCCGTCGCTTTCGTGCATCAAGCGGTTTTATGCCTTCCTGATGGAAGGCGGGTTCCGGGAGGATGACCCGACGGAGCATGTGTTCGTGCGGACGCCGCGTCTGGTGAGACGGGATTTGTCTGTGGTGCGGACAGCAAGGGCGATGTAACTTTTCTTGAGCACGCACTCTTAGCCGCCCGGCGATTGCGGGCTCTTGGCGCTTTGGGTGGCAGCCCGGATGAAGAGCCCGCAATCGCCGGGCGGCTGGAGGCCGTTTTCTTAATGGGTAATTTCCAGCACACTCCTGCGCGTCGCGTGCAGGGGTTATCGAATGCTGGTCTCTTTAATGGCTCGTGTTGGGTGTGTTGCCGCGGTTCTCCTGGCGGGCTGTGCTCAGCCGCCTGTTAAACCGCAACCGTCGACGCCTGCTTCCACTGCGGCATCTGTGCCCGCCGCACCCCCCGTCGCAGCGGAACCGGCAGTATCCGCCGCGCAGCCAAACCCTGGCACTCCCGTCCCGCCCGCCACCGCGCCACTGTCTGCCAACCATCCCGGCAAGGCCGTCTACGAAAAAACCTGCGCCGCCTGTCACGACAATCCTGAAGCTACCCGCGCGCCGGCGCTGGCAACCCTGCGGGGCATGCGCTACGGCTCGATCCACTTCGCCCTGACCGAGGGCAAGATGCAGGTGCAGGGCGCATCGCTGAGCAACGCCGAGCGCGGTTCGCTCATCGACTATCTCATCGGGCGTGACGTCGTAAGCGATGCCTGGATCGACAAACTGATGTGCGCAGCCGATCACCGCACGGTGGATCTCGACGCCGTACCCACGGTTGCCGGCTTCGGCTTCGACAAGAAGAACCACCGGCATCTCACAAAAGCCCAGGCCGGCCTTGCGACCGCGGACTTCCACAACCTGGAGTTCGCCTGGGCGCTGGCCTTCCCGAGGGCCACCACGATGCGGGCGCAGCCGGCCGTGGTGGGCAACACGCTGTTTCTTCCGGTGTCCGATGCGGGGCAGTTGTTCGCCATCGACATCTCGGGCGGCCCCTGCTTCAAGTGGGTGTTCAGGAACGACATCCCGTTGCGTACCGGCGCGGGGTTCGGCACGTTGCCGGCCTCAGGGGGAAAGCCGGCCCGCAAGGTTCTGGTGTTCGGCGATATCGCCGCGCAGGTTCACATGCTCGACGCCGGCACGGGCCAGGAAATCTGGCGGCAGCCGGTGCGCCTCACGTCCCTGACCAACGGCACTGGCACACCGGTGCTGCATGGGAATCGTGTGTACATGCCCATCTCAGCCTCTGAGATCACGGTGGGCGCCGACGAGAAGCACGAGTGCTGCAAGACGCACGGCGCGGTCACCGCGCTCGACGCCTTCACTGGACGGAAAGTGTGGACCACTCACACGATGGAAGAGGCAAAGCCGGTTCGCGACCGGGGTGATGGTCGAATGATGTGGGGGCCTTCAGGCGCGCCCATCTGGAACTCACCCTCCATCGATGAGAAGCGCGGCGTGTTGTACGTGGGCACCGGGGAGGCGACGTCCGCTCCCGCGGCGCCGACGACGGATTCGGTCATGGCCCTGCGCCTGTCTGACGGGAAAATACTCTGGAGCTTCCAGGCGACGCAGAACGACATCTTCCTCACCGGCTGCATGGCGAAGCGCAACGGCCTGAACTGCCCGAAGGAAGGCCAGTTCCTCGATGTGGATTTCGGCGCGTCGACGATCATCGCGCAACGCGCGAACGGCAAGGATGTGATTCTCGCCGGACAGAAGTCCGGCACGCTCTGGGCGCTGGACCCTGACGATCATGGCAAGGTGCTCTGGAAGCGCGAGTTCGGTGCCGGCTCACCCATCGGCGGCATTCACTGGGGAATGGCCTATGACGGCACGCGAGTGTTTGCGCCCATCAATGCGTTTCCGGGGCCGGATGGGAAGGACATTGCCCAGAAGCCCGGCATGCATGCGGTGAACGTGGATACCGGTGAAGTGCTGTGGTCGTTCGAAGCGACGCCGGATTGCACGGATGATCGGCCGCTGCGCGTTCCCGGCTGCAAGGGTGGCATTGGGCTGTCCGGTGCGCCCACGGTGGTGGACGGTGCTGTTATCGAGGGGAGTATCGATGGGTTCCTGAGGGTGTTCGATGCCGCCACCGGAGAGGTGTTGTTCAAGTTCGATACGGCGCGGACGTTTTTGACGCTGAATAGCGTGGTGGGGAAGGGTGGGGCGATTGATAACGCGTCTATTGTTGCCGCCAATGGGTATGTGTTTTTGAATTCGGGGTATGGGTTGTTGGGGGGGCAGACGCCGGGGAATGTATTCCTGGCGTTTCGGCGTAAAGACGCTGAGTAAAACGAATAATAAGAGTTGCGTCTCAGCCGCCCGGCGATTGAGGGCTTCTTGGGGCTGTGCCAGCAAGAGCGGAAGCCCTCAATCGCCGGGCGGCTGAAGAGAA
>JBDTUL010000662.1:0-3608 GCA_040007735.1 Gammaproteobacteria bacterium
CGCGGGCGGCTATGAGAGCGTGACGAGCACCTGCGAGAACTCCCAATCGTCGAGCTCCGAGCCGAGGCACAGGCCCGTCACGGCGCCGAACATCAGGCGACCGTCGGGGAACGCCGGTAGCGGGATCGTCAGGCGATACGAGGTGAAATCACCATTCGGATCGCTATCGGGTGGCGCCACGTATGCCGTCTGCGTGCCGGCATCCGAATACAATCCGATGCGATTCATCGGGCAGCCCGACGTCTGGATACCGCGTGCGATGAAAGTGATCGTCGCAGTATGATACTGACTGCGCATCTGCGCGTTCCAGGCCGTGACGGGGAACGCGACGCTGGGCCCGGATCGCGCCATCTGGAACTGGAGGGTCGCGTTTCCGACGAACCCCAAATCACCGACGTGCCACAATCCCTGAACCCCGGTCGGCGCGAACTCGTTTGCCGCGAGCACACGCGGCGCATCGCTCGCAGAGGTGGTCAGCGTATACCGCACTCCCTGTGTAAGGCTGACGTAGAGATAAGTTTTCGGGACGTACCGATCCTTGTATACCGTGAGGGCGACAGGCCTGACGGCGCCGAAGTCGGATGTAGGAGCGGTGAATGTGAAGGCCCCCTTGGAGTCGGTCGTCGTACCGTAGTACTGACCCGTGCCGAATGGCAGCCGCACGTCGGCGGCGGCGACGGGTACACCGTTGACATCCGTCAGCGTACCCGAGATCTCTGCGCGCCCCGCCGGTATTCCCGTTGAGGTCTTCGGTTCCGAGGACCCACCCGCGTTGGAGGGTCCTTCGACGGTCGCCCCGCCGCACGCCGCCGCGACCACCAGGACCAACGCCGGGACACACGCTCGCAGCAACGCGTCGATTCGCATTCTGGCCCTGGTCCGCATGGGTAACGATAAACAGCTATGTCTCGCCGCCGGCGAGGGCGCCTGAGGGGCCTGCAAGTATGCGCGCGACCCTACGCGCACGCAACATCGTGTACCGCAGCATTCCAGCTGGCGAAGCGAGGAGTCCAGCAATGGCAAGTTCGAGAAGCTTCTGCTGGCGCTCGGATGTGCGACGCCGAGCGCTGCCCGGCAATCCACCCTCTGGGATTGCGTCGTCCTACACGATGCTCCGTAGCGCGATCACGAGTTGGTCCAACTCGGCCAGTGAGGTATACACATTCGGGCTGACGCGCAGTCCGTTGATGTCGGGCGCCTGCCGGCTGGCCGTCATGGCCTGCGTGAGAATTGAGTGACGCTCGCGCAACCGCTTCTGCGCTGTATCCATGTCCACGCCCGGCAGCGCAATCGTGGTCAGGCCAGCGGCCATCAGCGGGTCGATCGTGTAGAATGTCGCGGCCGGCAGTGCGGCCTCGAGGCTCGTTCGCAGTCGTTCACTCAGATAGCGCAGTCGCGCCAGCTTGCGCGGCGCACCAAGGGAGCGATGCAACGCGAGGGCGGGCAGAGCGGCCGGTTCGATGTAGGTGGCCGACGTCCCGATCGCTTCGTAGCGCTCCATTCCCGTCGTCTGCGAGGAAGAGGGGATCAGCGGCCATATCTTCCTGGTGTGCTCGGGCCTCATCCACAACACGCCCATGCCGACTGGTGTGCCCAGCCACTTGTGCGTGCTCGCACCGTAGTAGTCACAACCAAGCTCGCTGACAGGCGCCTCGAACAGGCCGAGCGATTGCGCACCATCCACCACGACCTCGGCGCCTGCACGGTGCGCGGCCGCCGCGATGCGCTCCACCGGCAGCAGCTGTCCGGTGATGTTGCTCGGATGCGTCAGCAGCACGAGCCTCGTCCGCGGGCCAATCATCGCTTCGTACATGGCCGCAATCGCGTTCATCGAAGGCGCGGGCACCGACGGCTGGATCATGCGGAGAACGACGCCGTCGCGGGCACGTCGCTGCTCCAGCGCATCCAGCATCGCGTAGTAGTCGTGCGCCGAGCACACGACCTCGTCGCCAGCGTTGAGCGGCATGCCGAGCAGCACGGTGTCGAGCGCTTCGGTGGCGTTGCGCACGAGCGCGAGCTCGCTGCCCGGCACGCCCATGACTTGCGCCAGCGCCGAGCGCACCGTCCGGTTCGTGATCTCGTACCACATGCGGGGCAGCTCTTCGGCAGGCAATCCTTCGAGTTGGCGCATCCCGCGGGTGAGCTCGTCGATCGCAGACGTCGGGGTGGGATTGGTCCATCCGTGGTCCAGGTTGACGACATCCCCGCGCAACGTGTAGGACCTGCGAATTTCGGCCCAGAACGTCTCGTCCTCCGCCAACGCGTCGGGCGTCAGCCCACTGGCATCGTCGAGCGCGCGTTCCACCCCGCTCGACAGCGTAAGCAGCCCCCGGAGCTCCTCGCTCAGCGCGGCACGGACAGGCAGCGCCAGCGCACCCAACGCGCCTGCAGCACGCAACGCGAAATGACGACGATCAACCATGAGACCAGCCTGATTGGCGGTGAGTCGCGGAGCAGACGGGAGGAGTCGTGATGGCCAGTAGTCGGTTAAACGCGCGCCGATCACTGAGCTCTGTCGCATGCGCGCTCCAGCAAAACGCCTTCGAGTATACCGATCCCGGCGCTCGCCAGCCACTCAGCCGCAATGGTATTGAACGCGCTGGCGACGAAGCATCCCAGAATTCCACACTGGCCTGCCGCGAGCACCATCGCGGCTCTGCTGAGGCTGCGGCATCGCCAGCTTGACAGCGCTGAGCACGAAGCGTAATAATTCTTACAGTCACGACTCACCATTCCCTTTCGACTCGATGCTCGACTCCCAACTCTCACGACGCGAACGGCAAATCGTAGAAGCGCTCTATGCGCTGGGCTCGGCGGGAGCGCGAGAGGTGGCGCAGCACATCGGCGAACCCGAGGCACTCGAAAGCGTGCGTGTGACGCTCATCGGGTTGGAGAAGAAGAGAATCGTTCGTCATCGTCTCGACGGACGCCGCCACATCTACACCGCATCCAAGCCGCGCGACAAAGCGAGTGCCGCGGCACTCACGAGCGTCACCGCGACCTTCTTCGGCGGATCCGCGAAGAAAGCGCTGGTGGCGCTGCTGGATCTCGGCCGCAACGAACTCAGCGAGCGCGATCTCGATGAGCTCGAGCAATGGGTCCGTGAACGTACGCGCGAGAGGAAGCGCAAGTGAGCGCCCTCGTGATTGCAGCGGTGCTCGTGATCGCAAAGTCGACAGCCGCTGCACTTGTCGCGCTCGCGGTCGATGCACAGCTGCGTCGCCGCGGATTCCATCGCAGTCGTGGCTTCGCCGTGCTGCCCGGACTTCTCATCCTGTTGCCCGTCCTGACGACACTTGGACCGTCCCTGTCATCGCCGATCGTGCGACTGCCGCACGGGATCGTCGCGACGCCTGTATCGCCACTCTTCCCGAACGTGTCGTTGGCCACGGTGTTGGTCGGCATCTGGCTGACCGGCGCGCTCTATTCGTTCGCCCGACTTCTGTATGGGTGGCACGTAACACGACACATCGTGAGGTCGGCAACCCTCGGCAATAGTGCAGCGCTCAACGACACCGCCACGCGTGCTGCGGCGGCCGTGGGTTTCAGCGGTCCGCTTCCGCGCATCGCGTCCTCTGCGACGCTGCATTCGCCAGCGCTCGTTGGAT
>JBDTUL010000663.1:0-3607 GCA_040007735.1 Gammaproteobacteria bacterium
GGCAGCAGGTCATGAATCAGGGACAGGTGTACACCGATTACGGCGGGCAGATCGATATGACGTTGCCTAGCATCGCCACTCGTGCCGCTTCGGATCTTGGCGTCTTGCTCGGCACGCTTGCGTTCGTTCCCTCGATGGATGCCGTTCGTCAGGCATTACCCATGGTCCTTTCCATGCTGAAGATGGCCTTCGTGATTTGTCTACCGCTAGTGTTGCTCATCGGAACTTTTGACCTGAAAACTGTTGTCACGCTGACCTGCGTGGAATTTGCGCTCTTCTTTGTGGACTTCTGGTTTCAGCTCGCGCGCTGGATCGACAGCACGATTATGGACGCCCTCGACGGCTGGAATTCGCCGCACAGCAATTTCAATCCACTGATGGGGCTGAACAACACGTTCGGAGACATGATTCTCGATTGGTTTGTGCTGGCGACGATGTTTCTCATCCTGCCGACGTTCTGGGTTGGAGCGTTGTCGTGGGTCGGGATTCACGCCGGTGGGGTCGCGCAGGGATTGTTGAACGGCACGAGTGACGTAAAGGCGGCCGGTGCTCAGGGTTCTGGTGCCGCCATCAAGGCTGCCCACGCGACATAGCGCTTCAACGAGAGCTTATGGTTCGCGGAAGGGATCGTTGAAGTCGTGTGGATCTATTCGCCAATCACTTTGGTCGTAGAGCCCAAAACCAAACCATCCATTCCGCCACTCCGCTTTCTTGGGAGCGGACAGCGCTGCGTGAGCCACAACTCTAGTAACGAGCAACGCTGCAATCATGAACATCGCGACGATGATCGAGCTGTATAGCAATACGCAGAAGGCGATGAGCTTGGCCCGGACGCGACGACTGTGGGACACCCACGTCCGATGAGCCATTGCACGAACTGATTCTCGCGTCTCAACAGTGCGCGCCATGCTCGTCCGAGCCATGCCCCGGCCCGGCTCTGCCACAACTCGGTGCCCCCCGTTCTGAAGCACGGGGCGCATCTCCCTTGAGGAAGAGATGTCGATCGCAACAATGATGCATCGCTGATGCACTCACAGAAAAAGGACCCAACGCACAGATGCGGCGACAGTTGGTCGCCGTCTCTTCGCGGCCCCCACACGGACTCCCCAGTTCAGTAGGGGCATGCCACTGCAAGATAGTGGTTCCCGTTGGCGGAACAACCGTTCGTTCGTAGCGCACGTGAGCGGCGACTAAACCGCGCCGATAGAGGCCGTCCCCATACAGATGGCCACCCGCCGCGGACCGCAAACTTCCCAGACGTTTTGCGGCGGGAGGGCGTCACGCGGTACCACCTGCTTCTACTGCATCACTACTGCAACGGACGCCGCGCACCCGCACCAACTTCGCGTCGTGGACCCGCGTAAGATATTGATTTTATGGTGGGGTGGGAGGGGATCGAACCCTCGACCAGCGGATTAAAAGTCCGATGCTCTACCGACTGAGCTACCACCCCATGCTGGGTTCTCGCGCTTGCGGGGCGTGCGGCCGGGCCTTGCGGCCGCAGCGCGGGCCGGCCCTGATGGCCGAACCCTCAAAGTCCGGGCTTGGGACGCCGGACCCTTGCCATCCGCCAGGTCGCACGTGTTCTTCTGACTCGGTGCTTCCGGCGGGGAGGCCCCCCTCGCGAGGCGCGCGATGATACTACAGGGGGCGGTAGCGAGTGGGGTCCGGCACGCCTGCGGAGGCAAAACCGGCCTGTCGGATGCGGCAGGAGTCGCAGCGTCCACATGCGCGGCCTTGGCTGTCCGCCTGATAGCACGAAACGGTGGCGCCGAAATCCACGCCGCGGCGGGTGCCCTCGCGGACGATGTCCGCCTTGGTGAGCGTGATCAGGGGGGCGTGCACGCGGAGCGGCTCGCCCTCGACACCGGCTTTGGTGGCGAGGGTGGCGAGGCGCTCGAAGGCGGCGATGAACTCGGGGCGGCAGTCGGGGTAGCCGCTGTAGTCGACGGCGTTTACGCCTATGAAGATGTCGCGGGCTTCCAGGACTTCGGCCCAGGCTAGGGCGAGCGACAGCATCATGGTGTTTCGCGCCGGCACGTAGGTGACGGGGATGCCGGCCTGCGGGGTCGTGACGCCTTGCGCCTGCTCAGGCACTGCGATTGACGGGTCGGTGAGGGCTGAGCCGCCGATGCCGGCCAGGTCTACTCGCATTACGCGATGTTCGTGGGCGCCGAGTGAGGCTGCTACTCGAGCTGCTGCGTCGAGTTCAGCTGAGTGGCGTTGGCCGTAGTGCACTGATAACGCGAAGCACTCGAAGGATTGGGAGCGGGCGATGGCTAGGGTGGTGGCTGAATCGAGGCCACCTGACAGGAGGACTACTGCGCGACGTTGGGACATTGATGAATTGTCTCACGGGGGCCGATAAGAGGCCCTCAATCGCCGGGCGGCTAAGAAGGGAACGGAGAAGGCGACGACCGCCCTACTTCCCCGCCACATTCCCCCACAGCACCTTGTGCAGCTGAATCTGAAACCGCACCGGCAAGCGGTCTTCCAGAATCCAGTCCGCCAGGTCGCGCGCGGGGAGCTGTTCGTGGCTCGGCGAAAAGAGCACGGTGCAGCGGGCATCGAGGCCTAGCTCGGAGACCTTCGCCTTGCTCCACTCGTAGTCGCCGCGGCCGCAGATGACGAACTTCACGAGGTCCTGCGAGCTGAGCCTGCCGAGTTCGTCGTAGCGATTGCGCGATTCCTCGCCCGACGCGGGAGTCTTCACATCCACAACCTTGATGACGCGCGGGTCCACTGCCAGCAACGACATTGCACCGCTGGTCTCGAGGGAAACCCGGAACCCGCCCGAAGCCAGGCGCTCCAGCAGCTCGAGGCAGCTCTTCTGCGCCAGGGGTTCGCCGCCCGTGACACATACATGCCGGGTGCCCAGCGTGCGAACGCGCTCGAGAATGGCATCGATCTCCCACCACTCGCCGCCGTGAAACGCATACGCCGTATCGCAGTACTCACAGCGCAGCGGGCAGCCCGTGAGCCGCACGAACGTAGTGGGAATGCCCGCGGTATCCGCTTCGCCCTGCAGCGAATAGAAGATTTCGGTGATTTTCAGGCGGGACACGAAGGGACTGTCCGGGTCAGAGAGTCGGTTGACGAGCAGCCACAGTAGATGCCCATTCTCGTAAATTCAACGGCGAGCCCAGCGGGCCGGGCAGCAACATCGCCGAACGCACGCTCAGCCAGCCAAGGCACGCTCCGCCAAGTAGCCGCCCCGGCGCAGCCGGTCAGCGAGCGTTCGCCGGGATACGACTCAGCCGCTCCGTCGCGAGCCGCGCGGCATCGCTGTCCGGAAACCGGCGGGTCACCTCGGTGAGCGTGGCACGCGCCTCCGCATATCGCTTCAGCTCATATTGCGAGAACCCGAGCTTCACCAGCGCATCCGCGCCTTTGCGCGAATTCGGCCAGCGCTCGCCGACGGCGCGGAACGCCGTGGACGCCTGCTCATAGTCGCGAGTGACATAGAACGCCTCGCCCATCCAATACTGCGCATTCTCGGCCAGCGGGCTGGTCGGGTACATGCTCAGGAACGAGCGAAACCCACCGATGGCCGCAGGATAGTTGGAAGCCTTCAGCGCATCGAACGCCACTGAATAAGCGCCCTGCT
>JBDTUL010000664.1:0-3604 GCA_040007735.1 Gammaproteobacteria bacterium
AGGTCATACCGGCAGTGGTCTCGGCGATGAGAAAGTCGACTACGGCCTTCAGCGCCTCACGCTCGCTGGCGCCGGCAGCGCGTGCGTGGTCGTACACCGCCACTTGACGGTGGGCGCTGGTGCCTCGCGCCACAATCTTGCGAGCATGGGCCACTTCTCGGGAGCAATTGAGCGCCTGGCTGTCCTCGTGGACCAGGGCGATTATTTCCTCCAGCAGTTCCGGGAACGCGACCATCTCGCCCTTGGCGAGGTCCAGGAACTTCTCGTCGAAGCTGTAGCGCATGGCGCGCCAGCGATTCTCTGCGATGAGCACGTTGGGATAGCGGCGCCAGCTCTGGTTCGCGCGACGCAGCCGGTACAGCATGCGCAACAGCGACACGGTGAGCGCGGCGAGGCAGACGGAATCGTCGATGCTCGTGCAACAGTCCATGATGCGCGTCTCGAGCGTTGGGTAGCGCGAGCTCGGACGCAGGTCCCACCAGATTTTGGTGGTGTCTTCGATGAGGCCGTTGCGAATCAGCGTGTCGAGATGCCGGCGGAATTCGCTGTAGCTTTCGAAACGCTCGGGCAAGCCGGTGCGCGGTAGCGAATTGAACACCGTCATCCGGAAGGATTTCAGCCCCGTCTGCTCGCCTTCCCAGAACGGTGAGGAGCACGAGAGTGCCAGCAGGTGCGGCAGGAAGTACGACAGCTGGTTCATCAGGTCGATGCGCAGGTCGTCGTTGTCTATGCCCACATGCACGTGCATGCCACCGATCAACAGGCGACGCCCGACCGACTGCATCTCCTGCGCCATGCCGGAGTAGTGGTCCTTGTCTGTGTGTTTCTGCACCTTGGCCCGTGCGAAGGGATGGGTGGACGCCGCAATGGGCGCCAGCCCGTGCCGGCCGCTCACCTCCACGATGATGCCACGCAGGCGAGCCAGATCGGCCCGCGCTTCTTCCATGGAGCGGCACACGCGCGTGCTGACTTCGATCTGGGAGCGGAGGAACTCCGGAGCAATCTGCCCTTCGCCGCGCTCCGTGCATTCCTTCAACAGGGCGGGCGGCGGATCGTTATCCACATCCCGGGAGTCACGATGGACGAGCAGATATTCTTCTTCGATACCGACCGTAAACGGCGGCTCTGTCTTGCCCATGCGGCAGCACCCCTGGTCCATTGGAAAAAGTCGCCTGCGGCGCTTTTTCGGACAGTAGCTCCGTTTGCGGCGGCTGCGCGCCCCGGGCAAAAGGCGCGACTTTTGCCGCCTGCTCAGGGGCAACGCAAGTCCGACAAGCTCCTACGTGCGATCAGTTTAGCTGCGATACCGGCAACGGACGAGCAATGAAATAGCCTTGAGCGAAGTCTACGCCGATGCGCTTCAGCTCCTCGAGCACCACGGCGGACTCGACGCATTCCGCAATGGTGGCGATGCCCAGCGCCCGGCCTACCTTGCTGATCGCCTCGACCATGCTCCGGTCCACCGGGTCCGAGGCAATCTGGGCGATGAACTGGCCGTCGATCTTGATGTAGTCCACAGGCAGCGTCTTCAGGTACATGAAGGACGACAAGCCAGTGCCGAAGTCATCCAGCGCGAACTTGCAGCCGCGCGTCTTCAGTTCCCGCATGAAGTAGATAGCGTCCTGCAGGTTCGTCACCGCCGCCGTCTCGGTGATCTCGAAGCAAATGGCGCCGGCGATCACCGGGTCTGCCAGGGTGGCGAGCGCCAGATCCACGAACGTCTGTTCGTTGAGCGACGTGCCCGAGACGTTCACCGCCAGCGTAGGCAGCGGCACACCGCGCCCTTGCCGATCCCGCAGCATGGCTACCGCGCGCTCCAACACCCAGCGGTCGATTATCGACATGGCGTTGTAGCGTTCGGCGGCAGGAATGAATTCACTCGGCTGCACGAGCTGGCCGTCGTCGCCACGCAATTTCACCGTGAGCTCGTGGAAGCGCGGTGGGCTCTGCGAGCCGATAGCCGCAATGGGCTGGAAGAAGAGTTCCAGCCGATTCTCTTCCGCGGCACGCGTCACGCGCGCTACCCAGTGCATTTCGCGATGGCGGCTCGAGACGTCTTCACCGTCATAAACGTGGATGCGGTTGCGGCCTTCATCCTTCGCCGCGTAGCACGCGATATCGGCAGCACTCATGATGGCGGCGACGTTTTCGGTTTCGCGCCGGATCTCGACCACCCCGATGCTCGCTCCCACCGAAAGCGCCGTGGCGCCCCAGACGAAGCGGTAGTCGCGAATGGACTGGCGGGCGCTCTCCGCGATGCGCGTGGCCTGATCCAACGCGCAATTCTCGAGCAGCACGCCGAACTCATCGCCGCCGAGGCGCGCGATGGTGTCGGAGGACCGCACGCGGGTTTGCAGCAGGCCCGTGACATCACGCAGAAGCCGGTCACCGGCCTGGTGCCCGCACGTATCGTTGACGACCTTGAACTGATCCAGGTCGATGTAGAGCAGCGCATAGGATCGCTGTCCGCGCTGCGCGGCGAGCACCGCTGCATGCAACCGGTTGTCGAATTCCCGTCGATTGATCAGGCCCGTCAGCGCATCGTGACTCGCCTGGTAGGCGAGCGCGCGCTTGAGGCGCCGCTCCTTCGTCACGTCATGAAACACGATGACGGCGCCGATCATTCGGCCCTGGCGATCGCAGATGGGTGCCGCCGATTCCTGAATGGCGATTTCCTGGCCGGAGCGCGTGATCAGCACCGAGTGGTCGGCGGTGGCGCCATCCCCGCGATTCTCGCCGCGGCCCAGGGCGCGCAGAAGCGGGTTCTCCAGCGGCTCGTGCTCGAGCTCGGTCACCAGATTCAGCACTTCGCCGATAGCGCGGCCGTGGCCTTCCTCGGCACGCCAGCCCGTGAGGCTTTCGGCAACGGGGTTCATGTAGTCGATGCGACCCTGCGCGTCCGTGCTGATGACCGCATCGCCGATCGACTGAAGCGTTACTTCCGCGCGCTCTTTCTCTTCGAACACCGCCTGTTCGGCCCGCTTGCGCTCGGTGATGTCGTTGAGCGTTCCTTCGTAACCGATGAGGCGGCCGGAGAAGTCGCGGACTGCGCGTGAGTTCTCGAGAATGACCAGTTGCTGGCCGTCACGCCGACGCGCCAGAAACTCGAAGTTGCGAATATCGCCTTCGCGCTCCACGCGGCGCGCGAACTGCACACGATCAGCCGGATTCCAGTAGAGCACGTCGGTGGTGCCCAGCGCGTACAGCTCTTCGGCCGTGGAGTAGCCAAACATCGAAACGAATGCCGGGTTCACCGACAGTAACCGGCCATCGCGTGCGCTTTGATACACGCCCTCGGCTATGGTCTCGAACAATCCGCGGAACTTGGCCTCACTGCTCCGGAGTGCTTCCTCGGCCATGCGCCTTTCGATAGCGATTCCGGCGAGCTGCGCCGCGTGCGCCATAGTGTCTGACTCGCTCGGAGTGGGCAGCCCAACCTCCGCGCGATACACACCCAGTGCACCGAGCACCTGCCCATTCGCAGCCTTGATCGGCAGCGACCAGGCCGCGCGCAGACCGCTCGCCAATGCGGCCTGCCGCCGTTGCTCCCAGAACGGGTCCTTTGCGATGTCTGGCACGAGCACCTGACGCTCGAGATACACAG
>JBDTUL010000665.1:0-3598 GCA_040007735.1 Gammaproteobacteria bacterium
AGGTAGGACTGGCACGGCTGCACGCCCATGGTCTCAGTTCACCCACGCAGCCCGCCTGAGTGCAGGCCGATGAGCACCGCGCCTCGCCACCCACTCCCGGGACTTACTAGCTACTGGCCCAGCGTCGAGGAAGTGCGCCAGTGCATTGGAACCGAGGCAGAGGCACTTCCGGATGCTGTGCTACTTGCTGTCCACCGACGCGTTGACCTACTAAAGCGCCCCTTTGGTGGCATCGACCCAGGCACGCGGTGCAACGAGGAGGCGCTGCTGGAATTCGTGCTTGGCGAACTTAAGCCCGAGGGCTACCTGCTAGCGCCCATTACCGGCCCGTCGGGCGCCGGTAAGTCACACCTCGTGCGTTGGCTGGAGATCCGCCTGCGCAACCACCCGCAGGCAGCGCGCTTTAACCTGATTCGCGTGCCGAAGAGCGCGAGCCTGCGCACAGTGGTTGAGGCCGTTCTCCAACCTGTGGCGCATCTACCTGAGTACGCTGAGATGCTGCAGGGGCTAAAGGCGGCGACCAGCGCCCTCGCACCAGGCGAAGCAGCGGCGCTTTTCGGAACCATGCTGCAACTAGGCCTCTCGGAGAAGGCACGGCAATGGCAGCAAGACCATGGCGCACCCATCGAAGGCTTCCGCTCCACCGTCCTAGCCGCACACGCACAGCAATTGGCCAGCTTCCTCCAGGACCCGGTGGTAGCGCCGTACTTTCGCGAACACGTCTATCCCCGCCTACTTGCGAGGGCGATGCGCGGGCGAGACGAGGCTTCTCTTGATGCGGACCGACCGCCCAGTTTCGAGATCGCGGACCTCACTTTGCCCCCCGATGTCGACAGCCAGATCGTAGACGCCGCTCAGGCCACGCGGGTGTACTACCTATCGCGGCTATCACGGCCGGATGGACGTCCAGCCGCACTCGTCGCCCTTAACGCTGTGGTGGACGGAGCCGTGGCGCGCGTGTTCAAGCTTGGGCAGCTTTCTCACGGTAAGACGCTGCAGGACATCATGAACGAAATTCGCGAGACGCTGCACGCTGCCGGCCGCGAACTCGTCCTTTTGGTTGAAGACTTCTACGCCCTTACCGGCATTCAAGACCAACTGTTGGGCCTGTGTATTCAAGGCGTGAATGACGGTCCTCGGCCCATGTGCCCGATGCGCACCGTGATGGCGATGACCGATGCAACGCTGGACGGGCGGGACACCATCAAGACCCGAAGCGAGTTCGAATGGAATCTGGTCACGGAGGATCCAAGAGACGAGTACGTCATCGACGCGCTGGTCGAACTGGCGGGGGGCTACCTCAACGCTGCCCGGGTCGGCCGGCAGCGCCTAGTCGACTCCTATGATCCCGTCGCGGGTACCGTTGGGACTCAGTTCACGCCGGAGGTCGATGACCCAGAAAGCAGTGACCTGCGCCAGGCGTTCGGTACGACGGCCAACGGCATTCCGCTGTTCCCCCTGTCATTGGGAGCCATCCACTTCCTGGCGCGCAAGCACCTAGTTGACGGCGGGCGCTTGCGCTTCGACCCACGCCGTGCGCTGCAGCGAATCGTGCGCGACGTGCTACTGGCGCGCGGGTCTTTCGAACGCGGAGACTTTCCCGGAGGCTTTCCCATCCAAGATCCACTTTCAGTGGAGTTAACCGGCGTGCTGAGCGGGGTTCCCGAAGCACTGAAGGAGCGCTATCGACGCGCCATCGTCTGCTGGGGCAACGATCCTCGCACTAGCGCGGAGTTGCAGCAACTCCCTGCCGGCGTGCTCGAGGCCTTCGGCTTACCGCCCTTGCCGGTGAGCATTGGCACGGGCGTCGGCACGGGCACAGGCACTAGCACGGGGGCAGGCACCGGCACCGGCCCCGGCCCTGGCGCACGCGCCGGCACTGACATCGGCAACGACACAGGCACCGGCACAGGTGCAACGCAGCCCGACCCAGCCGCCGCAATCAACGACCGATGGCGACAACGTATGGACGAATGGGTCCGCGGCCAGCGACTGGTCCATGCGGATGCGCAAAAACTGCGCGTTCTGGTCCGAGACCACCTCGTTCACTACGTGGATTGGAACGCGCTGTCCCTCTACGCCAAGGACTTCGACGCCCAATCGTTCGCGTTGCCGAACGCACCCGGCAACGAACGGCTGAATCGGCCCGATCGTCCTGTCATACAGGTCAAGGGCCCGGTCGGACTGACTGACGCCGTCGAGCCCGAACTTGCGCGCGAATTGCTGGCGCTGCTGCGCTTCGAGCACGTCAAGTCCTGGGACTATCCTGACGCCGACGAAGACGCCATCTGCGCCGCCGCATTCCTGGATCGCATGGCGGGCGAAGTCGAGCACGCGGCGCTCCAGGCGGCCGAACTGCGGCTAGTACCCCTCGCCCACGGCGCGCTCTGGAGTGGCGTAGTCAGGGCGGGCCTGCCTGCCTTCCCAGCCTCTCTGATGGACCGGATGGGCGCAGCGCTTCAGGCCGGCGATGCAGTCCCACTCGCGGCGGGTGCGCCTCTGTGGGACGAGTTGCGCCAAGAGTGCTGGAACCAGCGCGAGATTCTGCGTCGCTTGCTGCTTCGCTATGTGCGGGTCGTGCAAGGAGAAGCGGAAAATCCTTACGGGATAGACGCAGCACGGTTCGCACGTGCCCTTGACAAAGCGCCACTGGATGCCGCCGGGATTAGTACTCGGCTCGACCAGGATGGCGATGTGCTTCCGGCCATCAGAGCATTGCTGGCCCAGTTGACGGCGCCGCGACTCAAGCCTGTCATGCAGGAGGCTGTCAAGATTGTGGAGAACTGGACCAGGGTCGTGCTGGCCGAGACGGACCTGGAAGGGGAACCCGATGAGCCTACCGAGTTGAGCCGGGCCGCAATCGCGTTGATGGAGGACGCTTTGAAGTCCGGCCTATGGCCAGCACCGCCGCCCGGCCGTCCAGCACACCCGCCTACCCGTCCAGCGCCTCCCGACCACGCGGCGATGTCGCAGACTGCGCAGCGATTCGCCGACCTCCGCTGGGCCGAACTCGTCGCGCGCTGTCGCGCGCTTGTCGCCCTGGATCGCGGGGCCGAACCCGTTCAGGCGGTATCGATGCTGGCCGGTCTGCCCTGGAGCGAGTTGCAGGCTTCCCGCAAATTCATTGAGGACTACTCGTCCCTGCTCGAAGCGCTGGATCGCTCTGTCACCGCAGAAGAGGCGGTGCTGGGGACTAGCGACGCGGGACAGGCGATCGGGGCGGTCTCCGGGCAACTGGCGTCGCTCGAGGCTGCGGTGACGAAGTTGGCGATGGGTTGACCATGGAGATTCGCAAACGAACCCTGGAGCTTCACGGCAAGTTGTCGCGGCTGACACAAGCCCAGGCCACGTACGCCGAGAGCAGGGACCTGGACGAATTTCGCG
This sequence comes from Gammaproteobacteria bacterium, assembly GCA_040007735.1. Lineage (GTDB taxonomy): Bacteria > Pseudomonadota > Gammaproteobacteria > Steroidobacterales > Steroidobacteraceae > JADGHX01. The sequence goes on from JBDTUL010000665.1 coordinate 3,385, forward strand.
TGCGGCAACTCGAACCGCGCGTAGCCCGCTTGCGCAACGTGACTACGACTCTCGCCGTATTCGCCGAGCGCGGCATCATCCACGAAGCCATCGCTGCTCCGAGTTCGTTACAGGCGAAGATTGGCGCCCTGCGCAGCCAGTTCCAACAGAGCCCGGTTCGGGCCACGGTCGTGGCTCCCGGCGGTTGGCCTACCGCTCAACCTTCACTTGACTC
>JBDTUL010000666.1:0-3596 GCA_040007735.1 Gammaproteobacteria bacterium
GAGGTCGATGCGAGCGACCGTCAGTGAGGCGTCCCCGGTAACGCAGCGACGCGACATGGCTCGTCACCTGCCCACCGACGGCTCGATGCCGGCATCAGCGAGGCGTTCGGTGTGCGCATCGCGAGAACCGCTGCAACCTCTTCTGCGCAGCGGTTCGCTCGGCGATCGCTTGAACTGCCGCCCGGCCCCCGAGCAGGTCGACAGGGGCTTGCGTAATATGCAATCGCGCTGAAGAGGCACACCTGTGCCTTCTTGTACATCATCTGGTGTCGCGATCATGGGATCGTCTGCCCATGCCACCCTATCCGCCACTGCACCACTTTCGCTCGCATTCAACAACTGACGGCGGATTTGGGTAGTGGTCAAGTTTGAACGGTCGGGCTTATTCCTTCGGCCCGGTGCCTGGACTTGGCGTCTTGTCCACTTGCGGCGGGATGCCGCGCTCAGTTTTGGGCTTAGGGTTAGGATCTTGTTTTGGTGTCGGCGGTCCTTCTGGATGGGGCATCGGCGGCGACATCGGTTCCGGCATGTTAGGCATCTGCGTGTGCATTGGTCAGGGTCTTGGCTTTCTGGTGGTTGACGAGCGCGGAAAATTATGCGACTAATTTACACTCGAGAGCTTCAATCGTTCTCTGATCCGAACATGCGTGACTGCTCAGCCGCCTTGCTGACCGCTTTCGGCGCCTTCTTGTACGTCACGCTGGTCTGACGGATCGGCGGCATATCGATACGTTTGCCGGCCAGCAGTTCGCCCACGGTGATGATCTGGAGCTTCGCGTGCTTGCTCCAATGGGACGTGTAGAGCACGCCAAGACTGGCCTGTTCGCGCGGTCGCCTCCTTACCCACCCGCAGGATGGTCCGGAAGCTCAACGTCAGTCGCCGCATCGTCGTGAAGCCCGGCGCATCAAAGACATCTACGAACTGACCTACTATCGCAAAGACCGGAGCCGCTTCCCGGCGGTCGTGTCCGTGACAGCCCTGCGCGACGCGCAGGACGTGATCATACCCAAGCGCAAGCACATCACAGAAGCGGAGGCCGAACGTCTCGCGTTGAGCGAACGACTGGCGTTGGCGGCCGCCGTGGGCAAGATCGCCGCTGAGGAGATGCGGCTCAAGGACGAGTTCCTGTCGCATGTGTCGCACGAGTTGCGCTCGCCCCTGACCGCCATTACCCAGTTCACGGAAATCCTGCTGGACGCGAGGATTGGTCCGTTGAATGCAGAGCAGTCAGAATGTCGATGAAGTCTTTCGTGAGCACCATGTTGAGCTATCTCCCTGCCTTGCGTGGTGTCCACCCGTGTTGCCTGCTAGTTCAGAATGTCCCGGGCGGCCCAACGGGAGGCCACCCACGACATGACGTCGAGGTCGAGGCGGAACGGAGCATCATGCTGTAGCGGCGCGATGAACTGTTCCTTGAACGCGACGGACCATTTCAGCGTCTCTTGGACGGTGAGTCCGGCGGCGAGCAGAATTGCGACCGCGAGCTGCTGCGGCCCTGGCCTCTGGGAGCCCCACACGAATTCCGTTACGCGACGATGGTTCACCGCCATCGCGTCCGCCGGGTTCAACACGCGGCCATTAGCCCGCACGTAGCGCCGTCCGTCGACAATCTCACCTTCGATGATCACAGCGCGTCCCTCGTCCCTCATCGGCCTGGCTTGACGTCGAGCATGTATGGCGACCACCGTGGCCGGACATCGGCCGGCAACGCGTGCGACCTGCGCCAGAGCCGATCACTACCGCTCGCGTCGCGGGCCGCTGACCCTCTCTCGCACGAGCAAACCGACCGGCGCTGCGCGGACGCTCGTGCGAAGTTGTTCAGGATCGCGTCGATTTGCGCGCGGCCGTCTTCGTGGGCCGCCCTCCGAGTCGGCCATTCACACGCGAGGCGCGCGCTTTGTGCGCACTGGTTCGGGTCCCCAGGAGGGCGCCGACGCCCATGATGCGGACCCGCTGACCGTCGAAGCGGGCCACGCGCACCTGGCTGACCGCCGCCGTGTTCGGATGGGCGTCGAGATACGCGGCCAACGTCGCGCGAATTGCCTGTTCCGCCTTCGCCCGGGTGTCGGCGGCCGCGTACACCGGCAATCCCGGCACGTACGCGCTGACGGCGCCGCTCGTTTCGGTTTCCACCACAATCGGAAAGTAACTCGTCATAAAACCCCGGCGTCGCGGAGCAGTCGGTTGCCCAACTGACCGGCGTCTTTCTTCGTGTGCACGGCGACCCAGACTTCCTGACCGGTCCGCGGGTGTCGATACACCTGATGCGAGCCCTTGCCGCGTCCCGGCACCGTCACAAACCCCGCGGCCGTGAGCTTCCGGATCACTTCGCCCCATGTCACAGGAGATGATAACCTACCGCTAGGTTAATAGCCACGCCGCTGCGATCGTCAACTCGGCTCAGTGAAGCCGCCGCCCAACGTCTGCTGCTTCCAGGCGGCCGCCACGGAGTCCCGACCGGTGCGTGAGGTGTTCTGAGGAACTTAGGCGAATGGTCGATGACTTCGGCCCTTGACTGGTGGGCGCTGAGAGTGGCTGACGACAGTGGTTTGTCACGTGTGAGACTCAGTCGTCTTCCCGTACAAGTTTTCTGCTTATTGATGACCGCGTTGTTCTTCAAGAATTGGATCAACACGGTTTCGATCTGGTCGCGTAGGACGGCATTCTGAATTTCGATGTACGCGCCGGTTTCGACTAGCGGGCGCTTGTACCAAAATTGTGTGCTGTGGTGCTGTGGTCGTTTAATCGTCCGGATATTTTGGACGCCTTCCCGACGTAGATCGGACGCTGACTGATGTCATAGAGGACGTAGACACCGGCCTTGGCTGATATTTCCTTGGGGTCGTAGGGATTGAAGTCAATCAACTGGCCGATCCCTGCAATCTCCGAGGCCTCGCGTGCTTCTTCCTTCGATTCACAGGTATCACCGAGTGCTTGTTCCAAAGAGGCTATCGTGCGCGGGTGAGGGTTCTGGGCGCGGCCGGCAATGATGTTGTAGACGGTTGGTACGCTCACATCGGCTTTCGCGGCCAGTTCGCCAACGGTCAGGCCCCCTGTGCCAATAATCGGTGAGACAACCTTTCGAGTGAGATTAGTGTAGGGGCGGGGAGGGTTCGATGGATGCCTCGCATGCCGGCTCGTGTTGGAATTGCTGTGACGGGAGAAGCGGAGACGGAGGGAGCCCGCAGGGTGACCGGAGTCTCCGTTTCTCCCGTCGAGCCCGCCTTGCGGGTGCCTGATCCCGAGGTGGCCGCAAGGCACAGCGCCGGCGCTTTAGCGTCGAGTATCGGCTCCGGATCGTGAAGCAGGCCGACGCCTGCAAGAAGCCCGGCGAACTGGGCGCGCTCTTGCGCCGCGAGGGCCTGTATAGCTCGCTCCTGACGAATTGGCGTCACCAGCGCGAGGAAGGCGCGCTCGTCAGCATGCGCGCGCGCAAGCGGGGTCCGACGCCGCGACGGATCGATCCGCGTGTGGCGCAGCTCGAAGCCGAGAATGCGCGGCTCCAGCGCAAGTTGCAGCAGGCCGATACGATCATGACCATCCAAAAAAACGTTCGTGCGCGGCGGCCACGCTACCTGGTAGACGAGAAACTCCT
>JBDTUL010000667.1:0-3596 GCA_040007735.1 Gammaproteobacteria bacterium
AGTCATGCCAAAGCCCGGCAACTCGGGTCCGTGCTGGAACCACTCGCCGGTTGCATGGAGTCGCAGCGACAGTGGGTTGCCAACGGTATCGACCACATCGCTTGCTGGCATCGATTTGGAGATTGCTTGTTCGAAACTCAGTATGTAGCCCCCATTCAGCGCGAAGGCGAGGCGGCCAATTCTGGTCTCCGCCCATCGTTTAGCCTGTAAGTCGATCCCACGAGCGCGGGTCGAGGCGAGATTCTTGACGCGGAAGTCGATCACGGCCGCAATCGGTGCAGTCAGGCACTGGCTAATCGGCCCCACGAAATCAGAGCCTCCGCATATCGCTTCGATCTGTGGCCTTGCGGGATTCCGTTCAATTACCGAGGACCATTGGGCTTCTTGGAGCAGTATGTCCGTCGGTAGCGGGGGTCCGGGTTGTGTGATGCGGCCCTGGTAGCTGACGTCGTAGTACGTCAGGGAAAGGGCAGCGGTCGATGACGGTGCGATGTCGACGCCGAACGTCGTGGTGCGGGCTGTTTCCTTCTTCAGATCCGGACTGACGCCGCCGCGGCCAAGAATAACTGAGCGCCCTGAGGGTGACTTGGTATCGGGAAAAACGGCAAGCGCGCTGTAGTTTGCGCTGGTGTCCTCGAGCACGACACTCGGTGCGCGAAAAGATGTGCCCGCGCTGCCGCGAAACTTCAAGGCGCGTGACGGCGACCATCTCAGCGAGACTTTCGGGTTCTTCGCGTCTCCGAAGTCTGAATACCGTTCGATGCGGCCGGCGACAGACAGCTCCAGCCGGGGAACGCCTCTCTCATCTTGTGGATTACCAACGAGCGGCACCGCGAGCTCCGCGAACACGGAGTCCACTGTTCGCCCGTAATGGGCCGGTCTATCGAGCACAAGCCGCGCAAAGGTTTCGCTCCTGGACTCCAGTCCAACTGCGAGCCGTGCGGTGCCACTTGGCAAATCCAACAACGGGCCATCGCCCACAACGGAGCCTGTGGATATGCCCGATGCATTCCGCCCGGGTTGCGTGAGCCGGATTGAATCCAGCGCTTGCGCGCTATTCATTCCGGGCTGAAATGGATCAAACGAGATATCAGGGTTCGTGCCCGACAGCGCGAAAGCCAGTTGTCCCTGATCCGGTTGGTTATACACAGTGTAATGCAAGCGCTCGACGCCGCGATTCGCCGAAATTGCTAGGTGCCAGGACGCAACCTTGAGGTTTGCGCCCAACGTTCCGCCCTCGATATCGACTGTCGAGCCGACCCGCAGCGGCCCCAAGTCGTCGATGAAGTTATATCCCAAAGCGACAGAGGGGGAGCCAGGATACGGATTGACGGCGCGAGGATTGGTAGCCGGCACCAACAGAACCTGATCGTACCCGTAGACCTGCTGTGCCCCGTCGCGCCGCGTAAACCGCCCGTCCATAAAGAATTCAAGCTGATCATTCACTTTCTGCCCACCACTGACGAAGACGTTGTGCATTCGTCGATTCGGCAGAAGGTCGTATGGAGCGAGGCGATTTTGAAGGTTTATAGTGCCTGGCACGAGGTCCGATACTGACGTGGCGCCTCCGCTGGGAATCCCATAGGCAGGCGCCAACGTCACCGGGTCCAGTATATTTCCGGGGCTACTCGAGGAGCTGCGGAAGTCACTTCCACCGAGCGGCCGCTTGTCTGAGTTCGCCGCATAGTCTCTTTCCGCCGCCATCAGCGACGAGCGCTGGCTGTACTCATATATAACCAGGCCACCCCCGCCCGACCAGTTCGCGCCGAGGGTCTGGGATACCAACTTCTCGTCCCCGCCGCCTTCACCGCTCCCGTATCTGCCGGTGGTCTCCACGCAGCTGCAGGACTTGCGCATGATGATATTCACGACGCCGGCAATGGCATCCGAACCGTAGAGCGCGGACGCGCCGTCGGGCAGCACCTCGATGCGATCGATGGCACTGGTGGGAATGGTTGAGACGTCTACAAAATCACCTTGCGCTCCCGCGAGCGGTTGGCGGTGCCCGTCTATGAGCACGAGTGTGGCGCCGGCACCCAAGCCGCGAAGATTGATCGCCGCGCCGCGCGCGAAATTTCCGGTGCCGCCGGCGTCTTCGCTTTGTTGTGATTTGAACGCGATCGGCAGTGTCTGCAAGGCGTCTTGCACGGTGTGATAAGCGGAGCGTCGAATCTCCTTTCGCGACATGACGGTGAGCGGCGAGATAATGTCGAGAGCGTCGCCGCCATGGAGTAGCGTGCCGGTGATCACCACTTCTTCGACCGTATTCCCGTACGTTCTGCGGGCAGACGGATCGGAACGCGCATTGCGAGCCGACGCATCGGCCTTGTAGGGCAAGGCAGGCTTGTCGCGGCTTCCTTGGAATTCCTCCGTGATCAGGGTTTCGTGAGGTTTGATAGACACGAACTTGTCGTCATTCTCGAACTCGAACTCCAGACCGGTGCCTTCGAGCATCTGGCGAACTGCGGCGGGGACATCAAGTTGACCCGACACGGCGTGTGTCTGGTAACCATGCACGTTCCTCGTGATGTAGAGAATTTCGACTTTGGACTGCGCGAGGCGTTGGGCGAGACGGCGCAGTGTGTCGGAGGCATCGCCGGCAGGAATGTCGAACCGCGCTGTCTCCGCCGTCGCGGGACAGGACGCGAGAACCCAGCAAGCGACGATCAACGACCCGATTCCGATGCGTATTCGCGACGACATCCCTATCTAGCTCCCCTGCTATTTTCCGGTCCTCACCTGGCCGAAGCGCCTCGGTTGTGGCTCCACAGACCGAGGCGAATAATGTCACGTGGTGGTATCAGAAGCGAGACATGAAGATCGTGTAACGGAACAGCTACGTTCGCTCGTCTTACTGCGCGACATTACGACGCTCGTCGAGGGCGAATCAGAAATAGTTGCGCGGAATCAAACGGAAAGTCCCTCTGTAGATTCTGAAATATAGAAGACGGGGAAACCCACGTTAGGTGGCGCCAACTGGGCAGGTCGCGGCGAATGCCGAACCTCGCGCTACGGCAGAAAGTCGCGCAGGCCGCAGCGGGCGCCCGTTGGATTATCTGTTACGGCCGGGAACTCAGCGGCTTATCACGTAGCGAATTGCCCATACAGTGTAAGGCCATGGCGCGAACTGGATGGACTCGCGAACGCCTGCGGTGGCACCGTGACGACATGCGCCGGCCTGTTCCTGCAATCTCGATACTCAGCGATCAGTTTGGCGATTACTTGTTATGCGTCACTTGTCGGCGGTGTCAGCACACTCGTGTATCCGAACCGCATGTTTTTGCTCGCATACTGGGCTGGGAGACCGAGCTGTCCGTCCTGGCGAGGCGATTGCGCTGCTCCAAGTGCAACGCGAAGGACTGTGAGTTGACGACCACCAGGCGTCCCAGACCACGCGGAATTCCGAAGAATCCACACTGACCTTCACGCTACGACAGAAAGTCGCACCCCGCTCTGGCTGTCCGTTGGATCGCGCGCGTTCATGCTTTCGGGAGACCGGCGGCGGCTCTTCGACAAGCGGCCGCAATCGCAGGAGTTGGTGTTGCGCATAACTCATGCGCTTCGGTTTCAAAAGCTGCCGCCTGATCCGGGCGATG
>JBDTUL010000668.1:0-3592 GCA_040007735.1 Gammaproteobacteria bacterium
ACGGCGATACAACCTATCTCTGCACGGCGGACGGCAGCGGCATGATGGTGTCGCTCATCCAGTCCAACTACAGCGGCATGGGCTCAGGGCTGATGGCCGATGGGCTGGGGTTCATGTTTCAGAACCGTGGGCAGCTGTTTGCGTTGACGGACGGGCACCCGAATCTCTATGCGCCTCGCAAGCGGCCTTTCCACACCATCATTCCGGGGTTCGCGGTGAAGGGTGGCGAGCCGTGGCTCGCCTTTGGGGTGATGGGCGGCGATATGCAGCCGCAGGGTCAGGCACAAGTGATCTCGAACATGGTCGATTTCGGGCTTGCCGTGCAGGAAGCCGGCGATGCGCCCCGCTGGCATCACGAAGGCTCAACCGAGCCGACCGGCGAGGCTCAACAAGGTGTTGGCCTGCTCAGACTGGAATCGGGCGTGCCTGCCGCCACCCGCAAAGCGCTCGCCGGCCTGGGCTGGAAGATCGGTGCCAGCGACGGCGGGTTCGGCCGTCACCAGGCAATCGAGCGCTGGCCCGGGCGATACGCCGCGGCTGCGGATATGCGGGCCGATGGAGCGGCGTTGGCCTACTGAGGCCCTTCCAGAACGCCCGCCGCTTTCAACGGAATGGAGTAGATGTGCTCACAGGCTGAGATATAGAGCGTCTTCGCATCGTCCCCGCCAAACGCAAGACTCGAGGCACACGTTGTCTTGCGGGGCTCCTCGTCGCCCATCGTAGGCATGTGCAAGAGGCCCAGCAGCGTGCCTTTCGCAGAGGTGATTCGCACAGTGCCCGGCATGGCGTCCGTCGACCAGAGGTTGCCGGCGCGATCCGTTTTCATTCCATCGCCGATGCCGGCACCGTGAGTGAACAGCTCACCTGCGCCCACGCTGCCGTCTTCATTCACCGGAAAGCGCATGATCTTCGGGTCCGGCCCCACTGTTCCGGCGGTGAGATACAGGAATTTGTCGTCCCGGGATAGCGCGATGCCGTTGGGCTCGGAACCCAGTTGCTCGCGGCTCACCGCCATCGTGACTTTGCCGTCTTTCCAGCGCCAGACCGAGTCGGGCATCTGCGAGAGCGGGCCTTTGATACCGCCGCGAAGGCCGACGTCCGAATCGGTGAAGTAGATGGCGCCGTCCGCAGTAATCGCGACATCGTTCGGGCCGTTGTAGCGCTTCCCTTCGAAATTATCCGTCAGCACCGTGCGGGTGCCGTCCTTCTCCAGGCGCTTGATGGCGCGGTCCTGCCCCGCGCACCAGACGATACGGCCCTGCTTATCGAGGCCCGTACAACCTGGCCCCATCAGCAGCACGTGGGCACGGCCGATATAAGCAAACTTGCCGTCGTTGTTGAAATCGTCGCCGCTGTACCCGGCCTTATCCAGGAACACCGAGACCTTACCGGCCTTGTTCACCTTGTAGATGGCGTTGTCGATGATGCTGCTTGCGAGCAGATAGCCCTCAGCACCGTCCTTCCCTGCAATCCACAAAGGGGTGTCGACGAAGCCGAATCCTGCGGCAATGGTCGTAAGTTTCGCATTGGGCGCGATGAGGGCATCGAGCCCCGGATCGGACCGCTCGATGCGGAAGGGGTGTGGCACCGGATCCGGCTGCGCCTGCGCGCGCTGCGCGTTCGCGACGGGCAGCCCCAGGCAGAGTGTCAATATGGAATACAGGAACGGTTTTCCACTCGGCATTGGCGGCTCCCCCTCAAGACCCTGGTCCAGCAGATATTACCTATTTCGAAACATTCTGGAATGAAACTTTCTTAACGTGACCCTTGGGAGTACGGGCCGGACCCGATAATAGCCCTCGATCGCCGGGCGGCTGTGAGGGACGGCTGGGAGGGCAGTGGCTAGCGGGCTGCGTCGGCCCGCTCGAGTTGCCGCGCCAGCAGCAGCATCGGGTGGTCGGCATCCACCGTGCTCGAGAGGTGTTCCGTCGCCGCGTGAAATGCGTCGTTGGCTTGCCCTGCCCTTCCCTGCTTCGCCAACACACGCCCCAAAATGAGGTACGCAAGGCCGCTGCGATTGGAATGAGGTATGCGGCCCTGCGCGCCCCGCGCGAGCGCCAACGCGCGCCGAGCGTCGGCCTCCGCAGCGGCCATCTTGCCTTCAGTCAGGTTCAAATCTGCTCGCGTGCGCAACACCGCCATCGTCGTGTAGACGTTGTTGTTCTCTGCAAGCACCGCGTTGAGATTCGTGCGTGCCTCTGCAAACCGCCCCTTGGCGAGCGCGATCTGCCCTCGCAGGTACTGCAGTTTTTCCCGAGCGGCGGGCGGTGGTGAATCACCAATGACCTCCGCCAACGAATCGGCATAACGCTCGGCCAAGACAAAATCCGCGAGCTCGTGCGCCAGCGTTCCCAGGCCGACGAAGCAATTGATCTTGTTCAGAGGCGCCTTCGTGCGCTCGGCGTGTACGAGACATTGCTGATAAGTCTCGCGCGCTTCGCTGTAGCGTCCGAGGCTCTGCAACTCCCGCCCGCGGTTGTAGAGCAGGATGGGTCGCGGCTCGTTGGGTTCCTGCTCGGCGCCCATCCGCACCAGCTCGTCATACAACTCGAGACCGCGCCTCGGATTGCCCGCACCGTCGCTGACCATCGCCCAGTTGTGCCGCACCGAGAGCGCAACCGGCCCGCGATCGCGTCCGGAGCTCTGGTACTGGGCGAGCGCTCGTTCGTAGTACGCCTCGGCGAGGTCGTTGCGGCTGTTGAGAAACGCGGCGAAACCGAGGTTCGCGAGAAACACGGCCGTGGTGCCCGGAGCCGGGGACGCCGCCTGGTACAGTCGCTGCAGGGCAAGCTGACCGAACTCCAGCGCCTCGACGGGATCGTCGCCCTGCAAAGCCAGCATCGTCCGACCCTCCAGGCAGAGCGCCGACTGTTGCGCGGTGATCTGCGGATCCCGGATCACCTCGTCCAGCAGGCGAATGGCCTCCGCATCCTTACCGACGTTGGGCAGGATCAATGCATGATCGCAAGCGAGCCGCCGGCGCAGGTCGCCGTCCGCGGAATTCTTCACTGCATCGCGCGCCTCACGCAGCAACGCCTCGGCCCGCAGATACCGCTCATTCGTGTAGTAGTGGTTTCCGAGCATGCCGAGCACCGCCGCGCGATGCTCAGCATTGTCCCGGTATTCCGACCTGACCAGCGCCTCGCTGCGCTCGAGCATGTCACTCACAGACACGGGTTTGCCGGCCGCAGCCGCTTCGGTCAGCAGCACCTCGAGAAATTCTGCCACCGCCTCGTTGCGTGAGGACAGCGCGAGAGCTCGATCGCGCTCGCCTTCCGCCATGCGGGCTTCGAACAGCGCAATCGCTGCTATCGCGAGAACAGCCGCGAGCGCCGCACTTCCCAGGATCACGGCCAGGCGGTTGCGCACGACGAACTTGCGCACTCGATAGAAGGTGCTATCTGCGCGCGCGAGCACTGGCTCGTCATGCAAGTAGTGTTTCAGATCGTCCGCAAACTCTCTCACCGAGGCGTAGCGCTCCTGCGGATTCTTCTTGAGCGCCTTCGCAACGATATTGTCGAGATCACCCCGGAGAACGCGCTTCAGCTTCTTCGGAATGGCCGCCACCGAAATGCGTGCCGGCTCAGTCTCC
>JBDTUL010000669.1:0-3575 GCA_040007735.1 Gammaproteobacteria bacterium
GCCCATGATACATACCATTTACATGAAAGGCATTATCCTGCTGCCAGGGCTGGCTGCCACCTGCCCTGTAGCGTAGCAACCCTCACGACATGCGCTTCTCGCCAAGAATCTCGAGATGCCCCTGCCCCTTCATCGATGGCAACTCGATATCGGCAACGACCCGAACCGGCACGTAGTCGAGCGTCAGCTCACCCGCCACGCGAACCTTTCCGGTTTGCTCGTCGAAATTCGCGCCGCTGAAGTCGCTGCGAGTCTTGTCTAAAGGCACGCCGAGCTCGGTGCCGCCGCGGGTTTCCGTGAACCTGATGAGTACGTGCCCGCGATCGATTTGCTCCTTGAAGAGCTTTACGCTCGGCTCAGGACGCAGACTGACTTCAACGGCATGCGAGCCTTCGGATAGGCGTTGGACCAGATCGTTCACGGGGATGCTCCTTGCTGTGAGTGCTCAAAATCCATTTAAGCGGAACGACGGGAAGGATGCATCGTTCACGCATGTTGGTGCAAGCGAGGCGAATCTCTGGCACTACACCTTGCACGGTCATTGAGCGCTTTCGTGGTGTGCCCTCTTGCCAGGATCACGTCGCGGCCGGCGCCACCTGCCCTCACTTTACATAATCGTACTCCTTATCTATACAGCGGTTTGGCCCCTCCGTTATCGCATCGCAGCCGCCTCTCATCATAAAACCGCCCCAAATCCCCAGGCGGGGTACCACATTGGGTACATGCACCCCATTGTTCACCGGCCGCAATTCGACTTCAAAGTGCAACTCCAACGTGTGGTCTCGGAGGGTTGTCGAACATCGTCTACGTAAGCCACGGAGATTTTCGCCTAGCACGTCAACCTAGACGTGCATCGAGGTTTCCACGCAAGGGACGAAGCCTTCTCCTTTCATGGATCGAGTTCTTCCAAGAATTTCTTCTGAAGTCCCGCGCGCGAGGGGCATGGCAGTTGCGTCCGCTCGATGGGAGTCGACGCCCATGCCGCTATCGCAGCGTCTTGTGGTGCTCCGGAAGAAGGGGCGCTGATTCCGTGGCGGCATGCCGCCGCTCCAACGCGGCTCGACAACGGCCCAAGCAGCGTTGCGATTTCTCGACGGGCTCAGGTTGCTGCGACGGTAGTGCTCCCCGACAAGCGCCGCTTCGTTTGGAATCTACGGCAAGGGGAGCCAACGCAGTGGAGTGTAGACGCGCTACCACACGTGCCGCACAACACTGCCGCAATGGAATTAGGGCCGCTGGGAAGCTGTCGTGAGGCAACTACCTCTCCTTCGCGGTCATTTGCACTTGGCGTGGAACGACTTCGATTCCCGCTCCGCACAAGTTCGAGAGGTTGAACGAGTGCCAACCTCGTGCGCAAAATATGTTGCGCGAGACTTCGCGGCGATCTCCCTCGCAATGAGTCTCGCGCGGGGAGGCGTTCGACGGCAACGGATGGTCGTCGGGCGTCGCCGCTTCACGGCAACGCCTCCGATCCTGATGAGATCATCTAGGACAATCTCTCGCGCACTACGTGTAGCACCCAAGCGGTTTGGGTGAGCGTGCGCTCGTCGAAGCCGCGTACGATGTCATCGAACCAGCGGTCTTCCACTCGCAGGATCCGCTCGAGCGCTACCCGGCCGAGAGCGGTTAGCGTGATAACTCGCGCTTTGGGATTCCGCGGGCTCGGCGCCAACCGGATCAGGCCCTCGCTTTCGAGCGCGTGTATGGTGGGCAACAGCGTTTGGCGCGATACCTCAGTTACCCGGGCAAGCTCCGATACAGTGAACGGCGCCGGCACACGTCGAATCGCTTTGAGAAGGCGCGCCTTCGCGCTGGTGCATTCGAAGCCGGCCAGCAGTTTGTCGCGTGCCACGCGGAGCCGCGCACCGGTTTGGAGGATTTCTGCGATCAGTTTCTTTTTCGAGTCCATGGCCGGCGGTGAAGCGGTGTGGGTGGCGTTGCAAGCGACGATTGCGGGATGCGCCGTGGCTGGTGGCGCGTTACGGACGGAGACCTGTATACCGAGCCATGGCGAGCGCAATGTTTCGAGTGGAGGCGTGAATGCAGAGCAATGGCAAGCAAAGTGTTCGTATGCCGGCGTGGGTACAGAGCCATGGCGAGCATCGCGTTGCGGTCACGCCTTGCGGCGGAGCCGTGCCTCATTCGGGCGAAGCCTTGCGAGCGAGGCGTAGGATGCCATTGAGAGCGATTGACAGCACCTTGTCAGAACGGTGGTTTCGACTGGAAATGAGAAGGGCCCATTCGATCGCGACAGGACCCTGTCAACGTGTGGCGCCCCCTCCCCCCATGCACCTCCGACAACCACGCCCGCCGACTGGCGAAGGCGTGAGTCCTCCGCTAAAGAGTTGAGCAGCAACTGACATGTGAAGGTGCAGGTAGAGGCCTCTATGCGCCCGCCGCCCCATACCGCCAGCTCAACACCGCATCGCCTACCGTGCCTGCTGGAAGAAACTCCTGCTCCAATCGTCCTCGCTCCGCGGCACGGAGGTACCGATAAAGCGCGGTCTCGTCCTCGCATAAATAATCAGGGGCCGTTTCAGCTGCCTGAACAGGTTCAGCCACCGCACAGGCGGGGCCAAACTTCTCAAACACTTCGCGCGTCATGAGAATCGGCGTCAGGCCGGGCCCACGGCGCCGCGCCGCCGCAAGCATCTGCAGACCCCAAGTGTCGAGATCACCCCAGTAGCCCAACCGCATCGCCCGCAACCACGGGGCGTCCATCCATTCCAGGTTCAGCCCTGCGCCCAGCACCGCCGTGGTGTCGTTGAGCTGCGGGAGCTGATGAAGACTGCGTTCGTTCTCAACGATCAGGATGTGTGAGCCGCGAAGCGGAGTCGATCGAAGCTCGCTCGCGCGAACGCGTTGCTGGGTGAACGGCAGAAGGTCCGCGCACAGCGGAGCCAGCAACAGCCAGTGATCGCTTTCATCGAGCGCGCCAAGGAATGTCTCCAGCCCCAACTCACTGACCTGACCGTCATAGACCACGTCCAGCAACTGAACAATGAGATTGCGATGACGCTCGAGGAACTTCGTGTCGATGCCGCCCACCGAAACCGCCCGAAGGGGTCGCCCCTGCGCACAACCGGGCGTCAGCCCCAAAGCAACCTCCGTCGCTTTGACAACGTCAGCATGATTCTTGTCTTCGAGAAGATGAGGCTGACGTGCCATCAGGTGATGAAATTGAGCCGGGATGGTATCCCAAAGCCGAGCCAGCCGATCCAGACGCCGCATGATCGCCGCGTCAGCCGTGACCACAGCCCACTCGGAGGGTGTGTTCAGCTCCCAGGCAACGGGGATTTCGACCGGCTCACTGCCGCCTCGAAAACTCACCGCCTGCCAGACGACGCGGCCTACAGACACAGATCGCCATCGCCGTATGTGCTCCCGAACGCGCGAAGTCTCGTTGCTGAACTGCACGGAGGTCGGCTTCGGAACAGGAAGGGATAGAGGCCACGCATCCGGATTGAGCAGCCGTTGCACTCGATTGTCGGGTAACTCCCACTGACGGGTCCACCTGGCGGCGAGATCAGCCGGAGACTTCATCGCGCTTCGCGTTGCGTTCTTTCGCGTGAGTT
>JBDTUL010000670.1:0-3574 GCA_040007735.1 Gammaproteobacteria bacterium
GTAGGGCTCGCGGTCGACTTGGAAGTGGATCAGGTCGTGGCCGTGGCGCGGGCCTTCCTGATGGCCGTGATTGGTCCTGGGAGGGGTGGCTCATTTTTGCTGGCTCCTTTCGGTTGAGGTTCAGAATGTCAGTCACATGAAATCTTCTCCTTGAGCATATATCTGTTTCAATTTGCATATCAATGAGATTTTCTGCATAAAATGGTAAGATCAGGAATATGGACCATTTTTCGATCGTTCTCGCTCTCGCGCGCGCCGCCATGGCGAGTCCCTCCCCGGCCCTCCGGCAACACATCGAGCGACTACAGGAGGCCCTGACGTCAGACGGAGCCCCCGAGCAAGCCCGGGCGCTCGGCAAGTTGCTGGCTACGGCGGATCGCAGCGGGAAGATGGAGCCATCGAGAGTGGTTCTTTCACGTGCCACGCTGGCAGGCGAGACGATGACCCCGAGCGTCCGACCTCCTGTCGACACGGAAACCGCAGCACCACTAGCGGAAGTCGTCCCCACCAATCGTCTTGTTGATGAGCAGCCTTTGGTTTTGAACGAGACACTGGCGCCGGCGGTGAACTCGTTGATCGACGAGTGGCGTCACTTCGATCGGCTGAGAGCACTCGGCGTCCGTCCACCCCTTAACTGTCTGCTGTTCGGTGCTCCAGGAACAGGGAAGACGCATTTGGCTCATTACATTGCAGGTCAGCTAAGCCTACCGCTGGTCGTCGCGCGGCTGGATGGGATTATTTCGTCCTTCCTTGGAACCACAGCTCGCAACATCGCCGCGCTATTCGAGTTCGCGAATCGGTACCAGTGCGTGCTGCTACTTGACGAATTCGATGCGTTGGCGAAGGTTCGTGATGACCCGCACGAAGTGGGTGAGATCAAGCGTGTGGTCAATACGCTACTTCAATGTCTCGATAGCCGATCAGACATCGGCTTCACGATCGCGATCACGAATCACGAGCAGTTGCTCGATTCGGCGGTGTGGCGCAGGTTTGATGCAAGGATCGAGGTTCCGAAGCCGGACTTCGCTGCACGGCTGGCACTGGTCGAACGCTGCGTGGCTCAGCTGAAGACAACTGAAGTCGAGCGTAGACTTCTCGCGTGGCTGACTCACGATCGAAGTGGCGCGCACGTCAAGACGTTGTGCAATTCAATGCTGCGGGCGGCGGCGCTCAACACCGCTGGGAAATTCAGTTTCGCGGATGCGCTACGCGTCAATACTCAATTAAGTGCGGACTTCAAAGATTCGCCTCGGCAGCGCGCCCTTCTTTCCGAGCCGGAAGAGTTGGTTCAGGCGCTCGCCTCAGATGAGGAGGCGCACTTCACACAAACGGAGCTCGCGGGGCTTCTCGATCGAGATCAGTCGACAGTCAGTCGGTGGTTGAAACGCAAGGGCAGCGAACGGAGTAGCTGATGCCAAACAATCCGGTACAGGTGGTTCTCAACACGGAGAAGTTCCTAGGGCGCCCGGATCGCCCGCCCGGTGGAAAGGTCAAGGATTTCTTCGCTGATCGCGATGTGCAATTCGCGAATCACAAAAGACGCGTGCTGAATCAGATCGCAGACATCAACGAACAGATTCACAACGAGCTCGGGATCGGGTATGCACACGTCACGCTGCAGAGTGACGCCTTTGCAAAGAGCCATCGTCCGTTTCAGGCTCTTTTGCCGCCGGATCGGGTACCGCTAATTGGCGGCGGGAAGTTCGGTGAATTGATTGTGGAGTTCACCGCGGAGAACCTGCCGACCGTCGAGAATGCGATCCGGCGGGCCGAGGATGTAGTCGTGTTCAGGTTGAACAAGGAGGGTGAAGAAGAGCCTCGACCGTCGCGTGCGCGCAGTGAGGTTGGTGCGATCAGCTCAATTCGTGCACATGAGCCGATCGATCGGCGTGCGTTCTCGGCGGAAGAAGCCGTTGCATGGCTGGATGATCTGCGAACCGGCGGGCTCTACATCATCGAGACCTTCGTCGATCCCGCCGAAGTGTCGGCGGCCGAGACCGATCGAGTCCGGGCCAAAGTAGCGTTGAGTTCATTTCTGGAAAAGCTCCAAGGGTTGGGCGTCCGCGTGGAAACAATCGAGGCCCCTCCTCGCTTTCGGGGTCACCGGTTGCTCTTCCTAAAGCTCGCACGACGAAAGTCGGAATCTCGCAAAGAACGTGTAGCGCGACATCAAACGTTTCTCGAGTTCGTTGAGAAGCAGGCAGCAGTGCGACGCGTGCTTTTGCCTCCCCTCATTGAGCCAGGACACGAAGTGCACGGGACCCCCGGCGATGCTGTTGTTTTCTCCCCTCCGCGCGCGGGCGATTTTCCTGTGGTTGGAGTGATCGACACGGGTGCGGCCAAAATTCCTTCGCTAGAAGCTTGGTGCGCCGGACGTACCGACTTCGTCGGTGGCGGGTCAGGCCAGGATCGATCGCACGGGACCTTCATCGCGGGACTCACCGTCGCGTCCGGGCAGTTGAACAGTCACTCGGTGTTAGCTGAGCCGCCGTGCAAATTCTTCGACCTCGCCCTCTTTCCGACGAGCGCTTCGCAATTTGCGAGCTTCTTTCCAAATGGGTTTCTCGATTTTCTCCAGCAACTCGAGGAGGAACTCGGGGAGGCGAAAGCGGCCGGCGCTCGTGTATTCAACATGAGCCTATCGCTCGAGCGGCAGGTGACGGACGATCGGTACGGCTTCTTTGCCTCTTACGTAGATCAGATTGTCGATAAACAGGACATCCTGCTAGTGCTGCCTTCAGGCAACCTCGATGCCGCGCAACGCAGAAACGAGTGGCCAGACAGTCCTCCGAAAGTCCTGAAGATGCTCGCTGAGTATCGGCACTCCGACAAGGATCGCGTCCTGGAGCCGGCGGAGAGTGTCCGCGCAGTCGTTGCGGGTGCACTCAACCCACCCTCCTGCGTCGATGCGCCGCTCCGTCCTGCGACCTATACGCGCCGCGGCCCTAGCACGGCGCTGGGGACAAAACCGGATGTCGCGCATGTCGGTGGCAACGCGATCACGAGCTGTTTTCGATCGACACAGCGGGACGTCGTATCGACGGTTGCGGAACGAGTTACGCGGCGCCCCTGGTGGCGAAGACTCTGGCGCACCTCGATCAGATGATCGAAGGAGATGTACGACGCGAAACCCTGATTGCGCTCCTCACGCATCACGCGGCGCTACCAGGCCTCCTGGGCAAGAAGACTCTCGCGCAAGTCGCGCGCGATTTCGTTGGGTTTGGATTGCCGAGTAAAAGCGCAGAGATGCTGGCAACTGACGACCACAGCATCACGCTGTTGTTCGTTGGGGACTTGGAGGCCAAGCGGGAGCTGAAATTTCCGTTTACATGGCCGACGAGTCTCGTGAGATCAAACGGTCGGTGCCGCGGGCGAGTTCGCTTGACTCTGGCATATCGGCCGCCGACCGATCGGCGCTTCGATCCGGCGAGGCAGCGCGGCCGCTGAACGGCTTAAGGAAGGTGGGTCGACGGCGTCGCCTTCGGGAGGTTTCTCGAGACACGATGATGCAAACGCCTCGTACGTCATCGAGGAAGTGCGAGCAGATCGAGCTGCTGAGCGCGCTCGGCGTGGA
>JBDTUL010000671.1:0-3565 GCA_040007735.1 Gammaproteobacteria bacterium
CGGCACGGAGCGTGGCGCGCAGGGTCAGGCGCTTGGACGGCAATGAGGTTGGCATCCGCCGAACCTACTCCCAGTGCCTCCGGGACGCCATTGCCTCCTTCTGACCCCCGGGTTTGCGCCGCTCTCCAAACCATAGGAATGGGCCGAGCTGCATCGTAGCGGGATCGAATAGAACCCAGACCACGCAGCCACTGGGCTTCGCGCCAAGGGCAACGTGTACCTTCTGGCGGGCCGTCTTCGACGTAGTCGCCGACGCCTTCAACTGGATGTGGCGAGTCACAGAACCCAGCTCGACAACCAGGTCGTACCCGGCCGCGTCAGTCTCGGGTCGCAGGATGTCCACTTCGCGAATTCCATCACGCCACAGCTCGCGCAGCATGTCGCCTACAAAAACGTGCTCGACCAACTTCTCGCGGCGACTGGAGTGGACCGAATCAGATTCCGGCATGAGTGACGAGCTCCGTGACGCGCAACGGATACTGAGCTCCGCGGCGGCTCGGCGCAAGCCCAGACGTCCGCTGGAGCGAGCGCTCGGGCGGCGCCAAGTCGAAGACGAAGCTAAGGCTGTAGCGGACCATAGGCGACCGAGACAAGGGCCATCGCTGCCAAACAGCACAGAAGCGAAAGGCCGAACGCGAGAGCCTTGGCATCCTGGCTCGAACGCTTAGGCAAGAGGCGCGCAACGAGCACCGCGAAGAGAAGTGGCAAAGCTACAAGCAGTCCGACTAGCTCTAGAGCGCGAAGCACCCTGACAGACTACGCCGGAGGCAGCACGACTACAATCGAAGAGGCTGACCCCCGGACACATGCACAAGCGCCCCTCGTTGATCGTGTCAGACAGCCGTCGCCAACTCCCGAAACCGGCACATAGCATTGGCAAGCTGAATCTGCCTGGGTGTGCGGCAGGCAGGCTCGAACAACTTCGGCGAAGCAACGAGGAACACCGCGCATCGTGCGCGAGACGTGGCAACGTTCAGGCGATTCAAGCTATAGAGAAACTCCATGCCCCTGGGCGCGTCCTCAGGCCGAGATGTCGTCATCGAGTAAATGACCACGGCCGCGGTCTGGCCTTGAAACTTATCCACCGTGCCGACGGGCACGTTCTTCTCAGCCAGCCTCTGTGCCAAGCGGTTGACCTGGGCGTTGAAGGGAGCGACGACGCGCAGGTCACGTCCGGTGAGCGGCAGCGCGATGCCATCGGGGCCGATCCACTCGGCCGTGGGCACGAGCAGGCGATCGACTAGCAATGCGATCGCCTCCACCTCCTCCACCGACGCGCTCTGATTGCCGTCGTGTTCTACCGGCAGCAGCCACAAGAAAGAGCCATCGAATTGTCCCGTGCCGCGGAGTTGTTGCCCGTTGAGTTCCGCCCGAGCCGCGAGCTTTCCTTCGTAGAACAACTCTGACGTAAAGGCAGTGAGCGTTGGCGACATCCGCCATGTAACGGGGAGGAAAATGCCACGATCCCGAGGCATCGTCTTGTGAGTGCCAAGTACATGCTGAAGAGCCGAGATGCCCACGCCGTCGGGATGAGTGGCCTTCTGAGGCTGGTCGAGTTGCTGAGGATCTCCGAGGAGTACCAGGTTGCTCGCCGCCTGAGACATGGCCAGGACGTTGGCGAGCGATACCTGTCCCGCCTCGTCGATGAACAGAACATCCACCGTTCCAGCAAACTCCTCGCGGCCCCACAGGAAGGCAGTCCCACCGAGTACATCGATCGCACCGCCAACGAGAGCAGCATGCGCCGGCGGGTTGTCGTCGAACTCGACGATCGCGCCCGGGTTGGCGCTCAGCTCGCTAGGTTTCGCGCCGATTCTCACGGTCCGGCCGGCTTTCGCAGCTTGATCGACAACTTCGTCGAGGAGATTCCGGATTACTTTGTGACTGGTGGCCGCTACGCCCACCTTCTTTCCTGCTGCGACGAGAGCCAGGATCATCTGCGCGCCAACGAATGTCTTGCCTGCGCCCGGGGGGCCCTGGATTGCCAACGTCGTACGCTCTAGGTCGGTACTCATCCGAACGGCGAACGCCTGGGCGGTTTCCGCCTCTAGCGGCTCGAAGAGGCCTCCACGAACTTGAGGCGTTTGCCGGCGCAGCAGCTGGATTCCGCATTCACCAGAGCCCTCCAGCAGGCGCTCAGCTAGCCGCATCACAGACCTTTGCAGCCTGTCCATAGTCACGACGTCGGCCCCGAAGGCGCAAGACGGGTGGCGGTCGAGCATCCCCGCTCCCTTTTTGACGTCCATTCGCCGCGCGTTCCGATCCAGCGCGACCACCTCGCCAAACACCTCGCCGGTCTGCAGCCTGAGTCGTCCTTTGATCTCCATGTCCTGAACCGGATACGAGTAGCGGTGAATCACAGAACCTGTCGGCTTGCCGGTCTTCTTGTGGACCACCACGCCTACTTGCTCGAGGAATTCGAGACCGGACACGGCCTTCCGCTCATCGAGGAGGTCCTCCTCCGAGAGATCTCGAAGCCGGAAATACTCCCAGCACTCGGCGTTGAACTCGCGGCGGTGCCAGTCGATCAGGTGAGCTAGCAGCCACACCGAATGGTCTGGGTGCGCAGGGTCCACGGCCCCGGCGTCTATCGTGGCTAGGAGCCGCTCCCGGAGTACGAGCGCCTGTTGCTGGACCTCCGGCACCGGCTTCTCGCCCTCAACGGACTTGTCGTCCGGGCGAGGCACCGCGATGCCATCAGCTTCCCACTGGTTACGAAGGCCTTCAAGCCAATCCCGGAGCACCTCCGTCGAGCGACAGTCGTCCTCGTTGTAGCCCTGCACGACACCGCGGATCTCGGCCGTGATGCTCGCGCCTGCGTTGGCGTCCAGTGCGAGCTCGACAGCCAGCAGCGGCTCGTGTGCCTTTGCGAGCAGCACCCGCCTGGTGTAGCCCGAGTACTGCTCAAGCTGCTTGATCGAGTAGCTCTCCACGCCAGCCCGCAGTGCTTGTCGAACGATGGGATAGAGATCTACGAACCGTTCGGCCCTCAGCAGCCGGTCCAACTCGGCCGCCCGCGTAACATGGCGGCCCATCAGCTTCTTGAAGGCGGTCGGCTCGTAGTGGTTGAAGTGGTAGACGTGCATCGCGGGCTCGCTGGCCCACACGTTGATGAGCAGATCGATCACTGCCTCGAACGCCGCCCGCTCCTCAGAGTCGTCGTAGGCCCACCATGCGCGGTAGATCCCGCCTGACCAAACGCCGAACAAGAACTCGCGCCCACCTTCGCGGGCGAACCGTGCGCCCTCTAGATCGAGGAAGACGTCGGCAGTGGACGGTGGCGGAAGTCGAGAAAGCCCTTCGCCGGGTTGCACTGGCAATCGTTCGACCACGGGCATTCCCGTGGTTCGCTGTGCGTGCTGCACGCGGGCTTGATCACCGATGCGGCTGTAGGTCTGTCGGGCACCGCGAGCGGGGATGAAAGTCACCGGCACGGGCATGGCCGCCGCGGCGGCCAACGTGCCGAAGCCTTGCGCAGCCAATTCCACGCGCTGCGCGCGACCCGCCCCGGCGACAAACGACAGGTGATCGTCCTCGCGACGGACCCCAATGCACCGTGGTTCCC
>JBDTUL010000672.1:0-3559 GCA_040007735.1 Gammaproteobacteria bacterium
TTCTTGCCCTGGCCGCGCGCCTGGTAGATGGCGCGTTCGATCGGGTCGCCCGAGAGCTGATCCACGACCTGGCCTTCGGGCGAGATGACCAGCGCCGCCTTCGAGGGCATGGTCGGAATCGACACGCGCATCGCGCCGAGGACGAAGCCGAAGATGATGAGCAGCAGGATCAGGTGCAGGAACCTGCGTACCCAATCGAGGCCACGACCGATGACGAGAAAAATTGCGCCGATGGTGCGCATGCTGCTGCCTTGGCCTTTGAGCCTGAGCTACTTCTGGTACGAGATGCGGTAGATGGCGCCTTCCTGATCGTCGGACACCAGCATCGAGCCATCCGGCAACAACTGCAGGTCGACGGGGCGCCCCGTTACTTTGCCACTCGCCGTGAGCCAGCCCGTGAGGAACGGCTCGTAGCTCGTGACCTTATCGCCGTTCATCTTCGCCAGCATGATGCGGTAGCCGAGCGGCACGCTGCGATTCCAGGAACCATGCTGGGCGATGAACGCGGCATTCTGATATTCGGCCGGGAACTGGTTGCCGGTGTAGAAGCGGACGCCAAGCGGTGCCACATGGGGCCCCATCTTCTGCGCGGGCGCTACGGACTTCGCGCAAGAACCGAGCTTGCCGAACTCAGGGTCGGTCACTTCGCCGGCGTGGCAGTAAGGGAAGCCGAAGTCGGCGCCCACTTTGTCCAGGCGGTTCAGCTCGCAATCCGGCACGTTGTCGCCGAGCAGGTCGCGGCCGTTGTCGGTGAACCAGAATTTCTTGGACGCCGGCTGCCAATCGAAGCCGACGGAGTTGCGCACACCCGTGGCGACGATTTCGCGGCCGCTGCCATCCGGGTTCATGCGAAGAATCTGCGCGTAGCCGTCCTTCACCTTGTCGCACACGTTGCAGGGTGCGCCGATGGGCACGTAAAGCTTTCCATCGGGACCGAACGCGATGTAGCGCCAGCCGTGGTGCTGCTCAGGATGAAGGGTTGCGATGACGACGCCCTTCGGCGCTTTGTCGAGGTGCGACTCGATGTCGTCGTACCGCGTGATCTGGTTTACTTCGGCGACGTAGAGCGCGCCTTCGTGAACCGCAACGCCATTCGGGTTGTTCAACCCGGTAAGCAGCGTCGACACAACAGGCTTTCCGTTGACCGTGCGGATGGCATACACCTTATCCGCCGACGGTGTAGCCATCGCACGCAGCGAACCGACGAACACGGTGCCCTTGGGCCCGAATGCCATTTCGCGCGCGAGAGGCACCTTGTCCGTCCAGACTTCGATCTTGAAGCCCGGCGGAAGCTTCACGCCCTCGAGCGAGGGCGTGGCGAACACGGCGGAGCCCGCTCCGAGCGCCAGCACCATTCCCAACATCTTTGGGGCCCACCCCATCGAGGTCCGGCGGCTGCGCCCGGCGGCGGCTCCTGCACGCATCAGATCTTCTCTTCGATGCGAGCGGCTTTGCCCGACAGATCGCGCAGGTAGTACAGCTTCGCGCGACGCACGCTGCCACGGCGCTTTACGGAGATGTCGCTGATGGCCGGGCTGTGCGTCTGGAACACGCGCTCCACGCCTTCGCCGTGCGAAATCTTGCGCACAGTGAAAGACGAGTTGAGCCCGCGATTGCTCTTCGCAATGACGACGCCTTCGTACGCCTGCACGCGCTCGCGGTCGCCTTCGACCACTTTCACCTGCACGACCACGGTGTCACCGGGGTTGAATGCGGGCACTACGCGAGTCATCCGCTCTTTTTCGAGTTGCTGAATAATGTTCATGTTGCTTACCTCACTCATCCGTTTCGCCGCGCGCCGCGCGCGCCGCGAGAAATTCATTCAACAGCCGGCTCGCCTCGGGCGAGAGTCCGTGCTTCACGATCAAATCGGGCCGCCGCTGCCAGGTGCGTGCGACGGCTTCGCCCAACCTCCAGCGCCGAATGTCACGGTGATTCCCGGACAATAGCACCTGAGGCACGCTAGAACCTTCGTATACCTCCGGCCGGGTGTAGTGCGGCCAGTCGAGCAGCCCTTCGGCGAACGACTCCTCCACACTCGAGCGCTCGTCCCCGAGCACTCCGGGCAACAGCCTCGCCACCGCATCTATCACCACCAGAGCCGGAAGCTCTCCGCCGGAGACCACGTAGTCCCCGATGGACAATTCCCGGTCGATGCCGAGCTGCACTACGCGCTCGTCCAACCCTTCATACCTTCCCGCCACCAGCACGAAGCCCGGTAACGCAGCCAGCTCTCGTATCACTGCCTGGCTCAGCACCTCGCCCTGCGCCGACATCGCAATGCGCGGGCAGCCTGCTGGCAACCTCGCATGCGCGGCCCGAATGGCGGCCAGCATCGGCTCCGGCTTCATCACCATTCCCGGACCACCGCCGTAAGGGCGGTCGTCAACCGTTCTGTGAACATCCTGCGTATGGACGCGTGGATCTTCCTTACCGACGGTCAGCAGCCCTCTTTCGAGAGCCCGGCCCACTACGCCGAAACGCAGCGCGCCCTCCACCATGTCCGGGAAGAGCGTGACGACTTCGACGTGCACCGCTCAAACCCCTGCTTCGAGATCGGCCGGCCAGTCGACGACGACTGTTCCGGCTTCCAGCTCCACCTTCACCAGGTGCTCTTTCGTGGCCGGCACCCAGTGCTCCTGCCCGGTGGCATTGCGCACCACCATGCTGGTGCCGCCTACCGTTTCGACGAAGTGCAGCACCGAGCCGAGCTGCACCCCTTCGACGTTCGCCACACTCAGCCCGACGAGGTCTGCCTGATAAAACTCCCGCTTGCGGAGCTGGGGCATCACGGCACGTTCCACCGAGATGACCGCGTTCAGCAGCTTTGCAGCCTTATCCCGATCCTCGATGCCATCGAGCCGAGCCACGAGCCCGGTGCCGTGGGCCCGGCCCTCGGCCACGCCCATGGCTGCAGGCGGAGCGCTCCCGACCTGCAGGGTCCAGACCCGGTATTTCAGCAGGCGCTCGAGCGGCTCCGTGAACGACTGGACGTGCACCCAGCCTTTGACGCCGTACGGGCTGCCAATGCGCCCGAGCTCGAGCCAGTCTTTAGAAGCCATCGACCGGTTCGCACCGCCGGACACCGGCGGCGCCTTCCGCTAGAGGGCCGCCGCGGCCTGTTTGCGATAGGTGCTGACGAGATTCTTGACGCGATCGGACTGCTGGGCGCCCTTGCTGACCCAGTAGTCGATGCGGGGCAAATCCAGCTTGAGTTTCGGCTCGCCCTTGCGGGCGATCGGGTTGAAATAGCCCACCGGCTCGAGGTTGGCGCCGCCCTGCCGCTTGCGGCTATCGGTGACGACTACGGAATAAAAGGGCCGGTTAGTAGCCCCGCGCCGGGTAAGGCGAATAGTGACCATCGTGTTCAAATCCTGAAGGTGTGGGGCACAGGCATTCCGCGCCCCCAAAAAAGAGCGCGGATTCTACTTAAATGATTGATTCGACGGAAGGGGAATCGCAACGGATGGTTGTTTGCAGGCGGACCGGGCGCTACCGGCGGTGCCTTATGCACCCGAAGTCGCCTGCCAGCCGCCCGGCTCTTGAGGCCTTCCGTTGC